>JAGLQA010000616.1 GCA_023137075.1 Candidatus Aminicenantota bacterium | reverse complement strand
GGAGCGTCTCATCCTGCGTGAGACATTCTCACTCCGACTTCGCAAGCCGCTCAGGGAAACCCGACACGCCTGCCATGCTAATATCTAATTTTCAAATAGTGTAAAAGACTTTGACGCATCCCTGAAAGGGGGGAGGGCAAGGTTGAGAATATTATGACGTTCTGGTATAATTATTTAACAAAGGTTCAAATTTTTAAACGCGAATTAAGGAGCTTTTAAGATGTGCATAGCTGTACCGATGAAAGTCGTCGAAATAAACGGTAATATGGGTTTCGTGGAATACAGCGGGGTAAAAAGAGAGGTGGGCCTGATGCTCATGGATGATACCCAATTGGGCGACTGGGTGCTTATTCACGCCGGTTTCGCCATCTCTAAACTCAACCCGGAGGAAGCGGAAGAAACCCTCTCCCTGCTTAAACAAGCGGAGCTAATCGAGTGAATCCCGGGAGATATGTCAAGGCATGTCACTACCGGTTTGTTGTCCTATTTTGGCCAGGAATTGGGCGCTAACCGCTGCCAGTTCTTCTTTTAGTATAGCTGAGATAGCCACGGGCACTCTCTCCACCCGCCTTTCCGACAACCTTTTCCGCTTATCGAAGCGATAAAATATGATGGTCTTCCCGGACTTAAAGTCTTTGATTTCGATCTCCATCTTGAGATGGGCATACCACACCCGTTTCAGGTCGTACTCTTCCAGAACATCGACTTTCGTCTTTAACAGGTAGTCGGGTTCTCCTTCCGCCAAATGTAAAATAACTTTCTTGAAGATGTTCGCCTTTAATAGGTACGTGTACATGGCGTCCCGGATAATTTTTCCCGGCCGCTTGATCCAGAAATTGTAGGAATAATAATTGAGCTGGTAGGGTGACGTGCGGTAGACGATCCGGTAATCGTTATACACATCCTCCACCTTGGCAATTTCTACCAATATGATTTTATCCGGCTCCTCTACCTCGGTTTGCTCTTGATTGCCGCGAGGGATATCATCGATGTGGAGTTGAAAGTATTTTTTTCCGGGAGAAGAAGAGATACAGCCTGTCAGAAAAATCAGAACCAGGATATTTGAGAATAATAGTATTCTTTTCATTTTTTGCTCCTTTTTTTGGTTCTTGTCCTTATGAGAATGGTTGGATCCTCCGTAAGCTCCCTGGTAAACCTGGCAATATTCTCCATAGATTCCCGCAAACTGACCATTGTGCTGTTTAATTCCACTTCCAGCGTGAGAAAACTGCTTTCGATTTTTTTTATACTCGAGGTGGAGGTTGTGACAAAGGTATTAAAATTGCGAATCACCTCGCCAAGCTCCTGCGTGGAAAAGCGGTTGGAAATATTGTTGATCATCCGGCTGCTGTCTTCCACAATTTTTTCGAATTGGATTTTCTCCGTTAAACCACGCAAATTTTGCGTGAATATATTGAATTCCTGCGATATTTTTTTCAGCTCTTCCGTCGATTGCTCGATATTCGCGAAAAGATTCAACAGGTTTTTCTCCCGTTTTTCCAGGACCCTGGAGAGAACGCCGGTGCCATTATCGATATTGGACAGCAGGTTGGAAATCTTATCCCGGTTATCCTTTTTTAAGACTTCGTTTACGGCAGCGACAATAGAATCCACATTCACGACGATATCTTCCGCCTTCTCGCCTAAGCCCCTACCCATTGAAATTTCCCCGCCGGGTTCAAGAGCTTCGGAATCTGTCTTGCCGCCGGAAATTTCGACAAATCGCAGACCCGTAATCCCGGCATACTGCAGCCTGGCAGTCATGTCTTTTTTTACCGGGAACCCCTTTTTCAGGTCAATGATAACCAGGATGGAGCTCAAGTCTTTGGGGTTAACATTCATTTTTGTCACTTTACCGATGCGCACCCCCTGGTATTTGACGTAGGATCCTTCATTGACCCCGTTCACGGACATGTCTCTGAAATTAATAAAATAGGTGTCGCCTTTTTCCCGCAATTTGGGCACAATGAATAAGGCCAGGACAGCCATTAATAAAAACAGCGAAACAAATAAAAAAACTCCCAACCTAAATTTTTGTTCTTTTGTAATCATCGTTTATATCCTTTAAAAAGAAAGTGTCGATAAAACGGTCCTTTAATGTAAAAAGGTCCCGGTATGGCCCGAAGTAGTGCAGGCCGCCGTTGTCTAAAACCAGGACGTTATCGGCAATTTTTTCGATGGAGCGCAGTTCGTGTGTAACCACTACAAAGGTGAGACCGAAAAATTCTTTCAGGTTTAACATTAACTCATCCAGCCCGCCGGCGGTTATGGGATCCAGCCCGGACGAAGGCTCATCGCAGAAGATGATAGCGGGGTCCAGGATGATGGCCCGGGCCAGGGCGGCCCGTTTCTTCATCCCACCGGAAAGTTCGGCGGGGAATTTATCCCGGTTCTCGAGCAGCCCCACCTGGGAGAGTCGGGTGTTGACCATCTCTCTCTCGATTGCCGCGGGTAAATCCGGGTGCCGCATTTTGATGGGCAGCGCGATATTCTCATAGAGAGTTAAGGAATTCAGCAAGGCGCTGTTTTGATAGAGGACACCGATTTGTTTATACAGCGTCTGCAGCGAGGTCTCGGAGAGATAGTCCATTTTTTCTCCCCGAAAAAAAATCTCACCGGAAATTGGCGGCAGCAGGCCGATCAAGGATTTGAGAACCGTTGATTTCCCGCAGCCGCTTTTCCCCACGATAACGGTAATTTCCTCCAGGTTGATGGCAAAATTGAGGTCTTTCAGGACAACATAATCCCCATAGCCCACATGCAGATTTTTTACCCCGACAATCTCTTTCATTTTATTCATTTCTCAATACAGGATGAGCGCGAAGACGCAGTCGGACGCGATGATTAACGAAATCGAAAGGACCACCGATTCGGTCGTGGCAATACCTACCCCAACCGCGCCTCTCTCTACGGAAAAACCTTTGAAACCGCTGCTGATTACCACGATCCAGCCAAATACCAGGGTTTTCATCAGCCCGATAAAAAAGTCGGACAGGCCAACCACGGTAAACATCTCCCGGAAAAAAAGATCGGGCGGAATCCCGGAAACAATGTAAGCCACCAGGACACCGCCAAAAATCCCGATTAAATCCGCTAACACAACCAACAGGGGAATCACTAAAGAGATGGCGATTAAGCGCGGAACCATGAGGAACTTTTCCGGGATTAAACCCATGGTCTTCAGGGCATCGACTTCTTCCAGCACCTTCATGGAGGAAATTTCGGCCGTAATCGACGCGCCGACTTTACCGGCCAGGATGATCCCGGTCATAAGGGGCACCAATTCCCGTACCATGCCGAAACCTACTAAGTCCGCCAGGTAAATATCGGCACCGAAATCGCGCAATTGTTCCGCCGAGGTAATGGAAATCGTCACACCGATCAGGAAGACGATTACGGACACGATGGGAAATGAGTTATAACCCATGAAGTAGATCTGGTTAAAAATCTCCCCCGGATATACCCCCCGCCGTTTTAACAGGTATTGAAAGGTATAGGAGATTTCGTCGGCAAGCAGTACTAAGAAGCCTTTCAGGATTTCCTCGAATTTGATGACTTTCCCACCCACAGCCTGGAGCCGTTCTGCCATGGACACCCGGCTGTCCGAAGGATCGCCCGTATCCTTACCAATTGAAAAGAGGGACAGGATTTTTTTTAGTTCCGGCTGTACGTTTGTAAAGGTGAGATGCGGGTAATTTTTCTTTAAATAGTTAAAGAAAGCGATGCTCGACGAATCAAAATCCGCCATATCCCGGAAGTCGATTTCCAAAGGGGTATCTTTTTGAACACCCTTTATTTCATCGAACAAACCTGGAACCTCATCTATTGAAAATCTTCGGGGAAGCTGGATACGTTTTACATTTTTTCCCATGTACCGGCCCTGCCTGTTTTTATATTAACAGTATCTTCTAACACATTCCGAATAGAAAATCAAATATTTTTTAGATGATTTAAAGTTTTGTTTGAAATGGAGATGATTTTGGTATAAAATTAGTTTTTGTAAAGACAATATATGGGCCCTGAAAGAATTCAAGGATGGTTGAATGAAAGTAAACAAAATCGTATTTTCGGCTAAGGCTAAAAAAGGAGAATTATATGAAGAAACAAATTTTGATATTAATAGGATTACTGGTCCTTTTTACCTTTGGTTGTAACAAAATGAAAAATTCAAACCAAAAAAATACTGCAACCGACTGTGCCCTAAAAGATAAACCGGGGATGGTGAGTTCGGCCCATCCCATAGCCACGGAAGCGGGTCTTGAGATTTTAAGAAAGGGAGGCAATGCCTTTGACGCAGCCGTGGCCGTGGCCGCCGCCCTCAACGTGGTGGAACCCATGATGTCGGGGGTAGGAGGATATGGCACGATCCTGATCTACGATGCCAAAAAGTCTCAAATCCGCTTTCTCGATTCCAGCGGTAAAATCCCGGTTAACACCAACCCCGATGCGTTTCGCAAACCGACACCCGGTTACGAGGAAAACCGGCGTGGTCCCAAGGCCGTTTCTACCCCGGGGAATGTGAATGCCTGGGCAGTCATGTCAAAAACCTACGGTGTGCTGGAATGGTCTTTACTCTTCCGGCCCGCGATCAAAGCGGCGCAAGAAGGTTTTATTTTAGATAAGCGAATCGCAGCTCTCATTAAAAATGCTTTTTCGGATTTTCCCGATCATGCGAAAGCCGTTTACGGAAAAAAGGGCAAACCCTGGTCTGAAGGTGAAACATTAGTGCAGCAGGACCTGGCCGACACCCTGAGCCTGATCGCCCGTGAAGGACCGAAGATTCTATACGGCGGGAATTTGGGTAAACGTATTGCTGCCGAGATGAAGCGCAGCGGCGGTTTTCTGTCCCTGAAAGATTTGTTGGACGATAAAGCCGAATGGTGGCAGCCCATTTCCATACAATACCGGGGATATGAGGTATACACGGCTTCGCCTCCCAGTACGGCCTTTCCGTCGCTGATCCGGTTAGGATTGATGAGCCGGTTTGATGTCGGAAAACCGGGTCATAACTCCTTAGATATGCTGCATAAATTTATCGAAGTGACCAAGTTTGCCTTTCGCTGCCGACTGCAGTACGCCGGGGACCCGGAGGTGAAAGCGCCGCCCCTGGATATGCTGCTGTCGGAGAGGTACTGGCAGGAGCAGGCCGGCAGGATCGATTTAAAGCGCGCGAAACCTTTTGAATACCCGGGATTATTGCCGGAGCATCCGCATCAGCACACTACCCATTTTGTGGTAGCCGATTCTTTGGGGAATATTGTCAGCGCCACCCAGACTTTAGGAAATGCCTTCGGCAGCCGCATTATGCCCGAAGGCACCGGTATTTGGTTGAACAATTCGTTGGCCTACTGCACTTTCGAGCCACCGGGCAATCCCATGGACGCACATCCCGGCAGGCGGAAACTTTCCGGTGATTGTCCCACCATAATCTTAAAAGACGGCAAACCCTGGGCGGCCCTGGGTACACCCGGCGGTCATACCATCGGGCAAACGGTACCCCAGATGGTCATGAATCTTATCGATTTTGGCATGGATATAAAAGAAGCCATTGCAGCGCCCCGGGTCAGTTTTGTCGAGCCCGATCGAATCGCCGTGGAGGAAGGGATAAGGAAATCCGTAATAAAGGCTCTCATCTCCAGGGGGCACAAGATAAAGGTGTTAAAGAAGCCCCGCGGTTTAAGCAATGCCCATGGGCTGACCATTGAATATGGCAAAGACGGCAAGCCGGTCCGGTTTTCAGGTGCTGCCGACCCCCGCGG
>JAGLQA010000615.1 GCA_023137075.1 Candidatus Aminicenantota bacterium | reverse complement strand
ATTTTCTTGAGGAGCCGAATATTTACATTCAGGAATTCTAATTTTAAGCTTTATTATTTACTAAAAGCCTCTGAGACGGAAGATTTTTCGTCTCTACAGTACTGATTTTTGAGTTCGTTATTAGCAGCTTAATCATAATTCCCTTCGAGAACCGTAGAGACGCAAAATCTTGCGTCTCAAAACCACTATTTCATGAATCCCAAACCGGTTTTTTATCTTCGTGAACTTCGTGGTAAATGAGTTCATAGTAACTTTTAAGTTTTTTATCCCAAAATTAGAATAGCTGATTTACATTATTCCCCCCTTGATTTTTTATTTTTTTTTGACTATAGTTTGTGGTATGGACAAAAAAACCGAAGCTATTTTAGAAAAACACGGTTACCGGAGATCTTCGATCATCCGGATCATGACAGACATCCAGGAAGAGTATAACTATCTTCCCCAGGAAAACTTAACCTATGTCAGCCGGAGGTTAAAAATCCCCCTGAGTAAGATCTTCAGCATAGCAACCTTCTATGCTGCTTTCAGTCTTTATCCCCGGGGCAAACACCTGGTCACGGTTTGTTCGGGGACCGCCTGTTTTGTGCGCGGCGTAGAAAATGTGTTAAGCCGCATCGAAGACAGGTTGGGGATAAAAGCCGGTTCCACTACTCCCGATAATTTGTTCACCTTAGAAACGGTAAACTGCTTAGGCGCCTGTGCGCTGGCCCCTATTGTAGTAGTAGACGGAGAATATTACGGCCAGGCCACCGTACAGAAAATCGATACCATATTAGACAAATACCGGAATGAAGAGAACAGCGAAACTACTCACTAATTCGTGGTGAAGTTCAGACCAAAAAATCCGGGAGGCTAGCAAAATGAAAAAATTAAAGATTGGAGATTTAGAAAAAATCCGGAAAAATGTCAGGGTGGCGGCCAACCTGAGGCAGGCAAAGTCGCGGGCTAAAATTACCGTTCACATGGGAACCTGCGGTACGGCAGCCGGTGCCCGGGAGATTCTATCCGCCTTAAAAGCTGAGATAGAGAGAACCAAACTAAAGGATGTGATTGTCGCCACATCCGGGTGTGCCGGTCTGTGCAGCCGCGAGCCCATGGCCACTGTGAAAATGACCGGCGCAGCGCCGGTAAAGTACGTGGACCTGACTGTAGAAAAAATCAAAGCGATTTTGGACGAACATATAACAGCGGGCAATATGGTAAAAAAGTATGTCCTGGCAGTCGGCAGTGAACGAACCCACTAACCCCGCAGTATGGGGATTCGAAGGCAAAAAATTCAGGAGATTGAGTCATGAAAAAAAATCTTAGGCAATTGCTTGTGTGCGCCGGAACCGGGTGTGTAACCTGCAACTCCTTTGAAATAAAGGAACAATTGGAGCAGGAGATATTCAACCGGGGGCTGCAGGATGAAGTAAAAGTCGTTGCTACCGGCTGTCAGGGGTTTTGTGACCGGGGTCCCATTGTCATTGTGCAACCTGACGGCATCTTCTACCGGCAAGTTACCCGTAAGGAAGTTCCCCGACTTATCACGGAGCATCTTTTAAATGGAAAACCCATCAAAGAGCTGATATTCGAACCACCGGAAACAGAAGTACCGGTGCCGAATTTGATGGATATCGGGTTTTTCAAACACCAACGATTAATCATACTGCGAAACCGGGGGCGTTTAGACCCGGAAAACATCGATGAATACATCGGTTTTGACGGTTACCTGGCCTTAGAAAAAGCGCTGACGAAAATGAAACCGGAAAATATTATCACGGAGATAAAAAATGCCGGTTTAAGGGGGCGCGGCGGAGCCGGATTCCCCACCGGCATCAAGTGGGAATTGACCCGAAAGTCTTCAGGAGACATAAAATATATCGTCTGCAACGGGGATGAAGGAGACCCCGGCGCCTTCATGGACCGGAGTGTCTTAGAAGCCGATCCCCATGCCATTATCGAAGGCATGTTAATCGGCGGCAGGGCCATAGGCGCTCAAAAAGGCTTCATGTACGTGCGCAGCGAATACCCCCTGGCGCTCAAACGCCTGCGAATCGCCCTGAAACAGGCGGAAGAATACGGCCTGGTAGGAGAGGATATCCTGGGGACAGGATTTAACTTTTCCATCGAAGTCATTCCCGGGGCCGGAGCTTTTGTATGCGGAGAAGAAACCGCCCTGCTGGCTTCCATCGAAGGAAGGGTCGGCAGACCGCGCCCCAGGCCGCCCTACCCGGCGGAAAAAGGACTCTGGGATAAACCTACCTGCATCAACAACGTGGAAACCTGGGCCAATATCCCCCGGATCATATCACGTGGGGCGGAATGGTTCTCTGCCATCGGTACCGAAACCAGTAAAGGGACGAAGATATTCTCTTTAGTCGGAAAGATCAACAATACCGGCCTGGTGGAAGTTCCCATGGGAATCAGCCTCAGGGACATTATCTTTGAGATCGGAGGTGGGCTGCCCAAAGGTAAAAAATTCAAAGCCGTGCAAACCGGTGGTCCTTCCGGGGGTTGTATCCCGGAAAAACTCTTAGACCTGCCCATCGATTACGACAGCCTGGCCCAAGCAGGTTCCATCATGGGATCAGGAGGCATGATCGTCATGGATGAAGACACCTGTATGGTTGACCTGGCACGCTATTTTCTAAATTTTACCGTCCAGGAATCCTGTGGAAAATGCACCCCCTGCCGGGTGGGAACCCGGCACATGGTGGAACTTTTAGATAAAATCTGCGCCGGTCTTGGGACTGCGGCCGACCTGCTCCACTTAGAATTCCTGGCCAAAACCGTTAAATCGACCTCCCTTTGCGGTTTAGGGCAAACGGCCCCCAACCCCGTACTGACCACCATAAAAAATTTCCGGGATGAATACGAAGCCCATATCGTTGATAAACGCTGCCCGGCCTTAGTCTGTAAAGCCCTCATTACTTACAGGGTGATAAAAGAGAAATGCACCGGCTGCCAACGCTGTGTGAGTGTGTGTCCCACCGGGGCCATTACCGGTCCCAGGGCCGAGGCGCACAACTTAGATATAAACAAGTGTATCAAATGCCGGGCCTGTTATGAAATATGCAGGTTCGATGCCATCGCCGGAGACGCGATACGCATCGAATCGGAACCGGGGCAGCAGGAGGAAGTATGAGACTTGTAATCGATAACCGCGAAATAGAAGCAAAAGAAGGCCAGACGGTACTCGAAGCAGCAGAGAGAAGCGATATATACATCCCCCACCTCTGCTCCCATCCCGAACTCACATCCTACGGCGGATGCCGCTTATGTATCGTTGAAATCGACGATATACGAGGGTATCCCACTTCTTGTACGACAAAAGCACAACCGGGGATGGTGGTGCGCACTCAAAGCGATATACTCCGGGATATGCGCCGGGAAATCCTGCAGCTCATACTCAGCGAACATCCGTCAGGCTGCCTGCTCTGCAGTGAAAAAGAGGAGTGCGCCGGCGCCATGGAAACCATACGCAAAGTAGGCGTCACCACTGGCTGTCGCTGGTGCCCCAAGGACGAAGACTGCGAACTTCAGCGCGTCGTCCACCACCTTGAAATAGAGGAGATAAACTTCCCCATTTCCTACCAGGATTTGGAAGTTGAGAAGTATGATCCTTTTTTCGACCGGGATTACAACCTCTGCATCTATTGTGCCCGCTGCGTGCGCATCTGCGAGGAACACAGGAAAAGTTTCGTATTAGCATTAAACGAGAGAGGCAAGCAAGCCTTTGTCGGCCCCGGTTTCCACAAGACCCACATCGAAGCGGATTGTGAATTCTGCGGCGCCTGTGTTTCCGTCTGTCCCACCGGCGCCCTATCCGAGAAGAACAGGAAATGGAGCGGCGTGCCCTCAAGTTACTCCTCGTCCATCTGCCCCTTTTGCAGCCTCAATTGTGAGATACAAATCGCCACAAAAAATGGTTGCGTTATCGGCACATTCCCTCCCGGAGATCCCCACGAATCGGGCGGCGAACTCTGTGTCAAGGGCCGTTTCTGCCTGGCCGAAATGGTAAACCACCCGGATAGACTGCTGGAACCCCGGTTCCGTTTTCCTTCCGGGTACGGTATCGTGTCTTATGAAGATGCCGTGACAAAAGCCGCCCAAATCCTGCAAGCAGTCCCGGGCAAGAGAGTCGCTTTTTACCTGTCGCCCAATCTTTCATTAGAGGACTATGCGGCCGTAAAACTATTTGCCGGCCAGGTGATTAATACCCCATACCTGACCTCCTCCGTATTGGATGAAAACCTTATCTCCTTTCTCAAATTATCACAACAATCGATACCTTTACAAGACATCGAAGAATCGGGCGCCATCATCTCCATCCTTTTAAGAGGAAACTACGCCTACGCGCCGGTAACCCTCCGGATCAAACGAGCCGCGGAAAGGGGCGTCCCCTACTACCAGGTAGGTTGGACCAGGGACAGCACCTCCCGTTTCGCCAACCGAAACATCATCCCAACACCCGGACGGGAGAAACAATTCTTCAAAAAAATCCTGCAAGCCTTAGAAAAAAAAATACCCGGTAGTAAGGAAACCCGGGACCTTGTGAGTCTTTTGAACAGTCAATCTTCCGTCACCCTGGTTTTAGGACCCGAAATCGCCGACCTGGGCGACGCGAAAGATATCCTGCAAACCATCGAGAAAATCGCCGGTTTAACCGGCGCGAAGGTTTTTGCACCCAATCCCTATGGCAACCTTTCCGGCCTGCTGTCGATCGT
>JAGLQA010000614.1 GCA_023137075.1 Candidatus Aminicenantota bacterium | reverse complement strand
CAATCTCATTATATCTCCTTGTCGGGTATCTCAAGATTAATACGGGCTGTTTTTAACACAGAGATCACAGAGGGACACAGAGGCGGGTGGCACCCGCGACTCAAGATATCAACAGGTGATATTCGCTGCATTAAAAAATTCTTCGCAAAAAAACAAGATTTTAGCCCAATAGTATTACACAAAGTACACAGGGACATAGAGGTAAGTTCCCTTAACCGTTGGGCCAAATATTGGTAATACAATTGATATTCCGGCATCCGTTTCGTTATCGGCTGCGGTCTTTGACCGCCTCAGTGTTCTCTGTGCGCTCTGTGTTATAAAATGAGTTCTGAGTAATTCATAGAGTGTTTATTTCGCTTTGAGTTTGCCTTCAGCAGCCATCTTCATGTAGGTGGTGTCGAAGCGGAAGGTTACACTCTTGGGGTCGCCCTGTACCGATCCGTCAGGATATTGAATGCCGACCACATCCACACTTTTGGCATTCTCACCTAATAACTGGTGAGAAAAACAGAATTGGCGTACAAAATCCATTTTTTTCTTGATTTCCGCGCTTTCGGTAAACTTAACCGCGTCTTTCGCTTCATAGAACATGGCCGTGGTTTTCAACTGGGCTTTGTATTCGGTTAATGAACATTCTGCGGATTTGGCCATGAAGGAGAGCGCTTTGTCGGTTTCGGCGCCTTTTTCGGACATAATGCCCATAATTTCATACCAGGCGCCCACTAAGGCTTTGCCGAATTCGGGGTGGGCTTTCAGTTTACCGGTGTTGACAATCATCAGGTCCAGGATTTCCCCGGGAATGTCTGCGGATGTGAATATTTTGGAGACCCCGGGTGTTTGTTCGATTTCCATAACGATGGGATTCCAGGTGACCACCACCTTCTGGGATTTATTGGACACGAAAATCGGGCCGATATCGCTGTCGGAGGTGTTGACCAGTTTGACATCTTTCTCCTTCAAACCGTTCATCTCTAAGCAGCGGGCCACCAGGTAATGGGAAACGGATAATTCCACTAAACTGATGGATTTGCCTTTTAAATCCTTGATCTTTAAATCGTCCCGTACCAGGATAGCATCATTGCCGTTGGAATAGTCTCCCACGATTAAGGCGGTGCTGTCTATCCCGGATGCGGCGGGCATATCGAGACATTCCATGTTGGTCATCACGCAGGCATCGACCTGTTTGGCAACATAGGCTTCCACCGAAGGAATATAATCCATTCGTACCAACTCGATATTTATACCGTAGGTGTCCGCCCATTTTTTCAAGATTCCCGATGCACCCGCATAGTCCCAGGGCATCCAGCCGGCATAGATCGACCAGGCTACCTTAAGGGTAGGCTTAGCGTAGACATTCATCGATGCCGCTCCCAAAAACAATACAAAAACCAGGATACCGCACCATATTCCTTTTAATTTCATTTTTTTCATTTTATTACCTCCGATCTTTAAATTTTGGGCCTGTCGTCTTTTTCTTTGGCTTTCTCTTTTGTGACTCCGGTTTTCTTGTCTTTTTCGACGCGGCGGGCAGCCAGCATCTGTTCCATCTTGCTCCTGGCCGTGGATTCACGCCCGGCTTTCTCATATTCCTTATCCTGGAGCTTAACGTCTGCTTTAGCCAGTTTTTCCGATATGCGCGCTTTGGCTGTCAGTCTTTTATTGGTTTCCAAAACGGCGGAGATGGGCCCCCTGTCTAAACTGGTTTCCAATCCCTGCAGCCGGTCGTTCAACTCGATGATCTTTTTGGATGACACGTAATCGGCGATGGCTTCCGCTTTCTGCTGCGGCATTTTTTCGATCTCCGCCTGGAAATCCTGCAATTGCAGCATGTATTTTTCCATGGTCTGCGACGTATCCGCGACTTCTTGCTGCAGCCTGGCCTGGGTCAGCTCGATTTCATCAATGCGCACCTGGAAGCGCTCGAAAGCGTGGGCATGTTTTTCATAAGCTTTCATTTTATTGGCTTCTTTGGCTTCCTCGGCTTTGGCCAGGGCGCCTTCCCGCCTGCGCAGCAGGTCTTCTTCTTCTTTGTTCAGGTCCTCGAGCCGTGACCGTTTGTCTTCCAGTATGGTTTCGACTTCGGCTATGGCGTCCCGCAGTCCGTGAAACTGGGTCACCATTGTATCTTTCTGGATATCGAAGGCCGCGGAGATGCCGTCCACCGACCCGGTAAACTGCCTGTCCGCCGCTTTAATGATACCCCTGGCCTTCTTCCAGTTCCAGAACCGGAAATACCGAAGAATGGCCCTGAAAATTCCAATTTTTTCTTCTGCCATAATTAAGCCTCCTTGTTTGCTATGTTTGGTTTTATCATAATTCCTTTTATTTTGCAATTACCGTGGAGACGAAAAATCTTGTGTCTCTATTCATTGAGGTATTGGTCGTCATCGTCGGTCTCCCGGTTCATTCCCCGCAGCCGGTCTTCTACCTTCCGGGCCGCGGCTACGGCCCTTTCAAGGTTTTGGGCCACATCCTTCCGTTCAAGATAACTTTCATCTGCCACTAAGTCCACGACCTCTAAGTAGGTGGAGTCTAAGGTGGCTTCCAGGATTTCACACTGGGCCAACACCTGCTGTACCGTTTCGCCGCGTTCCCCGTACAGCTTCAACCGCTTGCGGTGACTGCGAATCTTTTTCGTGAGCGTTTTGATGAGTAATTCTTTATATTCTTTGCCTTTGTGGGTGTCCTGTTTTGCCTGTTCCAATTCTTGTTCCCACTCGCGTTTCTCTTTTCTCATTTTACGCTCATTCATATAACCGATCGCCTTAAACAAGGAGAGGGCCTTGTTTAAAAAGTGGATCCCCTGGTAATAACTCTCTTCGGCGAGTAAAAGAAAACGTTGGGCAGTCAGGCTCTGTCTTTTTTCGAGATTCTCTTTTAAGTAAGTTTCCAGCCTGGTATAGGCCTCTTTTAACTCCTTTGCCGCTTTCTCGCCTTCCCGGAAATTAGCCTGGCGACAGCGTTTTTCAATATCTTCTCCTTGTTGTTCCTTGAAGCTTCTCCGCCTTTCTAATAATTCTTTGACATGCTCTTCGGCCGCTTTTTCTCCGCGTATGAAATAGTGGTAAATAAAGGAGGCGAGGCTGAACAGCCCGCTGCCTAAGGCAAGGGCAAAAGAGGTTTCATCGAAACTCACCAGGCCCATGTATATACCGCTTAATAACGCGGCAGCCGCCGAAAAGAGCGTGGCCGGATGCTGGATGGCATCGGATAGCACCTTTTTTTTGATTCGTTTTGCAGAGAAATCGCCGGCTGTGGGCTGGGCAATTTTCTTCTTGCTGTTCACGTTCAAATTCTATCTTCCTCCACGGCTACAAATTCCACCCTGGCTAAACGGTAGCGATAGGCACGCACCGATTCTCCCGGTTTCTTAACTGCCGGTTGGCTTGACCCCATGCCTTCCGCTTTCAAGCGGTTCTTGTTTATACTGTGAACGGCCACTAAGTACTGGGCGACGATCTGTGCCCTTTCTAAGGATAGTTTTACATTTTCTTTTTCACTGCCGCCCGGCCCGGTATGGCCGCGAATGACGACCCGGTAATGGGGATAATTGTTGGTCAGGATCCCGGCGATCTTGTTCACGATTTCTTTGCCCTCATCCGCGAGCTTGTTATTCCAACTCTGGAAGGTAATGGATTCGATACGGAAGGTGCCTACTTCACGCAGATCCGGCCACTCCTTTTCCGACAGGGGTTCAAAATCTCGAAGCGGGCCGGTCCCTGAAGCGACACTCATAACCCGGGTTCGGGACAAATCCTTCAGGAGGTCGCTGTTGGTGATAAGATACGGGTTACCCTGCAGCGGATCCTTTTTAAACGCACCGGTTCGCAGCATCACGTCGGTGCAGGCGATGATGGTATTGATGACGCCATCCTGGACATTTTCCCCGGTTCTCGAACTAATTCCGAACTGCTGCTTGCAATTCTGGGCCAGGTCGTACCAGTCGATCTTCCGCAGCATGGCTTCTATAGTATTTTTCTTTTCATCCGTGGATTTACTCATCTCTTTGATCATTTTTTCCCGGTTATTGGCATATAGACCCAATATACGGAAATAGAGATTTAAGAAATCCCG
>JAGLQA010000613.1 GCA_023137075.1 Candidatus Aminicenantota bacterium | reverse complement strand
CCACAGCCTCGCGAATCAACTCGCTCAGACTTTTTCCGCTCTGGGTAGAGAGGGAACTTAATGCGGACTTTTCTTCTTCCGTTAAATATATTTGCGTTCTTATCATAAAGCACCTCCGGCGTATGGTGTATACATCGTGCATCATTGTAACACATCGTTAAATCCATTGTCAAGCATTTGTATAAAACATGCACATCGACCTTTCCCGGGCAGAAGAGAAATGGACTATCCGGCAAATAGTTCACCATGTAAAAATAGGCGTCCCCTTCCCCATTAAAGCAAAATTAAGGTTTTTTGATCGTACGGCGAACCAAAAACAGTTCTTTCAATATGGAGATCGCTTCTCCCAGGGGTCGCAGGCGAGTATCGGGATCGCAGCTCCATTTTATCGGGAATTCCTTGAGCTTATATCCTTTCTTCAGGGCTCGCAGGATAATCTCCAATTCGAATAAATAACCGGTAGACCGGCATTCACCATACAATTCCCGGGCGATATCTCCCTGGTAGAGTTTGAAACCGCACTGGGAATCTTTTATGCGATAAGGCAGCCCGGTAATCAAAACCGCGGCAAGATGAAACAGCCGGGAAAGTATACGCCTTTTTAAGGGCCGGTTTCTCAGTATCACGGTTTCAGGGTGAAGCCGGGAACCGATGGCCAGGTCACATTTGCCGGAACGGATCCATTCGACACCTGGGAGGCCATAAAGGAATGGCGTACACAGGCCGCTGTCGGCAAACCAGACAATATCTCCGGTTGATTTTAAAATCCCGGTTTTTAAGGCGAAACCTTTCCCGGAATTCCGGTCGAGCCGGATAACCTCTCGCTTTATTTTTTTGGAGATTTCCACTTTTCGAGCAATCTCCGCCGTAAGATCGCGGCTGCCGTCGTCCACAACGATTACTTCCCCTTTCCATCCCTGCTCAAGGATAAAAGAGGAGGCGGCCCGGACATCAAAACCGATTTTATCTGCCTCATTAAAGGCCGGGATCACAATAGAAATATCCATACTCATATTATCCTGGTTTTCATAAACGCCTGCCATAAATCCTGCCTGATGTAAATAACCATTAATACTTCGGGGCGAAGGCCGTAATATTCGGCCTGGAAACCGTTTTTTAATACCGGCCGTATCGTTTCAGCCTTATCAAGCGACGCCGCGATAAGGGGCACGCTGGCCAGGGGCCCGGCCGAGGTCACATCCTGCCAGTAGCCTACCCTGCGAAACTTACGCAGGTACCAGGGCAGGGGCCAGGTGTCGTAAGGATTGGTAATCACTTTAATCCGCATATCGTACTGATCGGGGTGCAGGGCGGCTATATTCCGAATCCGCTCGACCAATCGTTTAAAGTCGTTTACAGTGTGGGCATACACATAGGGATTGCGGTTATCGGCATAGTATTTAAAATTTGCCCGGACACTCTGCAGGCCTAAATTTACAATACCCGCAAGCAGCAGCAGTCTCACTCCTACCCGGAGAACCTGCCCTTTATTAGACCCCCGAGGCAATAATGGTTTTCCTGCCGGTTGGATTTTGAACCAATCTAAAATCGACAGGCCCCCCGCACACGCGAGTATGATCAGGCTTGAATAAAAGGGCAGCATATTCCAGGGGGTTTTATAAGGAATAAGGGAAAATATCGCGGTGGTTAACAGGGTATAGAAAAAAACAAATCGCAGAAATACCGGGGACATACTGCCGGGAACCTTGCCCCGTATAGAAACCGTACT
>JAGLQA010000612.1 GCA_023137075.1 Candidatus Aminicenantota bacterium | reverse complement strand
TTGAAAAAGGAGGAATAGAAGAGAATGGCAATACACAGCGCGGTACTTAAGGCAGCGAGTAGATGAAACCCTTTGATCGAGGGCTTCGCGGTGGGGTGAAGGGATTCTTGTGTGGCAAGAGGGATTCTTTTGTGTGTGATGCGCGTCAGGATCAAAGCGCCCAGAAGGGCGGCAAAAATAATCAGGCAGGTTTCCTTGGTCGCATACATCATGCCGGTAAAGAAACCGGTTAACACGGCCCAGCCGGCGCAGGGATTCCGGCAATACCGCCATCCGGCGGTCAGGGCGCCCACTGTAAAAAAAACCAACAGGGTTTCCTGGATATAAAAACGGCTGTAAAAAACCATCAGGGGAGATATGGCAGTCAGTATCGCGCACAATATCACTCCCCGGTCAGACAGCGCGTCCCTGAGAAGCAGTAGGAGAAGGAGAATCCCTAATCCGAATAGAGCCGGTATCAAGCGCAGCCCGGATTCGCCGGTATCGGCAAATTTCGCCCCGGTCAAAAGCCGGATAATTGGTAGGGAAAGGTAGTAAAGCGTCGGCCCATGATGGTCGGCCCTGTCATAACGGTACTCCCCATTTTCGAGCAGGCTGCCGAACTTAACAGCCTGGTTGGCTTCATCGTGGTGCATGGGGCGGAGGTCCAGGTCAATGATCCTGACCAGCAGGGCAGCGAGAAAAATCAGCAAAAAAAGAAACCCGAAAACAGGTTTTTTCATTATTTTGCGGGGATACCGTAAATTTCGATTTCCACGTAATGGTTCATATCATTGGATGTATTTCCACTGCTGTACAGCCGGATATAGCGGCCTTTGACTCCCCGGGGATCGATCAACCGCCCTTCGTTGGTTTCAATATACTCCTTATCTTTACCGATGCCGAGACCCGACGAATTATCATGATCGTTACTAAAGATTGTCCTGACTCCGGTCGCGAAATCGGGATCCTCCGACACCTGGACAACCACATCCCGGTAGACCCGGGCCTGGGTATGGTAATGCCAGACCAGGACCGCGTAAAGTTGAAAACTCCCTTTCAGATCGACCTGGACGTATTGTCTGCCGGGCCCAAACTCGACAAAGCAACCCTCTTCGCCCGATTTTTCGCCATCGGTCAACATCTCCATTTCCCCGATTACCGGTTCTTCATCGCTGCCCGAAACCGGCTTGCCAGGGGAGATATTTTTTGTTCCTTCAGGAACATAAAAGGGTTTACGTTTTTTTCCGGTGATTTTTTCCAGGTTTTGAGTACGGATATTCTTTGGTGTGCCGATAAACATGGGCTTCGGCAATTTTAATTCCAGGACAATTTTTTTTGTGTCCCCTTCCTGTTGGCCGGCAGAAAGACCGGGGGTATACAGGCTTATCACCTGGAGTAACAACCCAAACAAAAGTATACGTTTAATCATATTTGAAATCTCCTTTGTTGTTATTAACAAAACATTTTATATCACAACTGTCGTGACCAATCAAGTCTGACGGGAGTAAGCTATAATCCCAATAACTTGTAGTTCTGAGTGGGCTTGACCTGGAAGTCATTTTCTGATAAATATAGGGATGATTGTTGAACAATTTTTACCCGCCTTTCATTATGGCGACGCCACCGGAAATTCCGCTTTGTGTCTTCATGAATATTTATCGGAACAGGGAATCGAGAGCCGGATAATCGGGCTCACCATCGACGAAAATCTGCGGGATAAGGCCATTTTTTTCGACGATTATAAGGAGAATCCCGGGTCGATAAAAATCCTCCACTTTGCCATCCCATC
>JAGLQA010000611.1 GCA_023137075.1 Candidatus Aminicenantota bacterium | reverse complement strand
CGCATTTTTTTGTCGATTTTTCCGACGACCTGGCCAGGTTTACCCATGAGGGGCGAAAACACTTAGCCCGGTTAAGCGACTGCTTTGATTTATCTATTGCGGTTTCCGAATACAATGCCGGGGAGCTGCGGGATTTGAATTTCAAGAGCGTAAAGGTATTTCCACTGATGATAAAACTTGATGACTATTCGAAACCCCACAGTGCCGCCTACTACAATTTGCTGAAAGATGAGCGCAAGAATATCATCTTCGTGGGCAGAATCACCCCCAACAAAAAAATAGAAGATCTAATCAAGATACTGTTCTTTTATAAAAAATACCTGTCACCCTCGGTCAGGCTCATTGTCGCCGGCAATCCCCACTCTTTGCCCTCGTATTTTCAAGCGGTGCGGGACTTAGCTTCCCGGTTTTATCTCTCCTCCGACGACATCGTGTTTACCGGGCATATCCGGTTTGATGAACTGCTGGCAGTTTATCAATTGGGTGACCTTTACCTGTCTATGAGCGAACATGAAGGCTTCTGTTTGCCTCTCATCGAAAGCTGTTATTTCCGGGTGCCTATTATCGCCTATGACGCCGGCGCAATCTCCGAGACCCTCAGGGGCGCCGGTATACTGGTGAAAGAAAAAAATCCCGAATATATCGCCTCCCTGGCGGAAAAGGTCATGTTTGATGAAACCCTGAACGCTAAACTAAAGGAACTCGGGGCCCGTAGAATCGAAGAATTCCGGCAGGATGTTCAACCCGAAAGACTCCTGAAAATCCTGAAAGAGCTGGAATAAGTAAAGAGAGAAGCATGTTAAGAGTAGGAATTGTTATCCAGAGGTACGGTAAAGAAGTCGTGGGCGGGGCCGAAACCCTGGCGAAAGATATCGCCGAACGTCTGAACGCCTCCGGGGCCGATGTGACGGTATTTACCACCACGGCTAAAGATTATATCACCTGGGAGAATTTCTACAAACCCGGCGACTCGATCTTAAAAGGTGTGCAAATCAAACGTTTCCCGGTAGAAAGACAAAGAGATATAGAAAATTTTAATCGCTATTCTCAAACCTTTTTCAATACGGAGCCCGGAGAACGAGAGGAGATGAAGTGGATAATCGAGCAGGGTCCCTATTCACCCGCATTGATAGAAGGCATCTCCCGGGCGCAGGCGAATTTTGATCTTTTCCTCTTTTTTACCTATCTGTATTACACCACCATCGCGGGCATGAAGGTGGTCGAAAAACCGGTGGTTCTTTTCCCCACTGCCCACGATGAGCCGCCTATTTATTTAAATCTCATGAAAGAGGTATTCCGGCGGCCCGAGGCCATCCTTTTCCTGACCGGCGCGGAGAAACAATTCGTAATAAAAACCTTCGACCCTCCCGGTATACCGGAACTGGTCCGTACCGGCATGGACATCAGCGACAATATCGCCGAAAATCTTTTCAGGAGAAAACACCTGCAGTTCGCGCCTTATTTTCTCTATGCCGGGCGAATCGAAAAGGGCAAGGGACTGGAACTTGTTTTCGAAGCTTACGGGCAGGTGAAAAAAAGCCGGCTGATCGACTTTGTCCTGTTGGGCAAAAAACTGATGGACATCCCGGAGATCGACGGTTTAAAATACCTGGGATACGTGCCGGAGGAGGAGAAACTCGCGGCTTTTAAAGGGGCGGTGTTCTCGGTTCAACCTTCACATTTAGAGAGTTTGTCCATTACCACTTTGGAATCCTTTTCCCAGAAAACCCCGGTGCTGGTCAATAAACAGTGCGCCGTGCTTCAGGAACACATCGATATCTCCGGCGGCGGCCTCTCTTTCGAAAATATCGATGAATTCAAACAGCATTTCCACACCCTGTACGATAATAGAAAAAAAAGCAAACAAATGGGAATAAAGGGGTTCCGCTATGTCGAAGAGTATTACGCCTGGGAAGTGGTCATAGCTAAAATAAAAGATGTTCTGAGTAAGATTTCCGGCTCTTCGTAATGTCGCAAAGCCCCGGTTACCTTTAGGATTAAAAATGAAAAAAGAAACACCCGGTATAAATGAAATCGCGGAAATTTGCTCCACCTGCGGAAATTGTCTTTCTGCCTGCCCGGTTTACAACGCGGAGTTGACCGAACCGAACTCTCCCCGGGGCAAAGTTAACCTGATCAAGTCGTTAATGGACGGCAGGTTGGAGTCCGGCGCGCTGAACAAAAAGTTTATCTATCAATGTCTCGTCTGCGGGAGCTGCCGTCATATCTGCCCCAACGGGGTCGAATTTGTCGATATGATGGTCACCTACCGGAACCGTATCTCCGCAGGCAGGAAGATCCCCCTGCTAAAAAAAATAATCCTGACCTTGTACCAATCGATCCTGTTTAAAAAATTTATCGGGGTTGTGGATATTCTGGTGAAAACCCCGCTGCGGAAGATCGTGGCTCTACCGCGGCGCAGGAAGCCGAAGACAAAGAAGATGTTTACGCCGGCGAAAAAAGGGGGGCAGTACGATATTCTCCTTTTCCCCGGTTGTGTGCTGACCTATTTTTACCCGGCCTTAATCGAAAAAATCGTGGATTTCTTAAAAAAACAGGGATTCTCAGTGGTAGTTCCCAAAAATTTACAATGCTGCGGTTTCCCTTATATGACCCAGGGCTGGAAAGATAAATTCGATTTCCTGAGGAAAAAGAATGAGAAGATATTCTCCGCCTTTGATTTTAAGTATCTACTCGTGCCCTGCGGCACCGGCTTGCTGACCTTTAAAAACTACTACGATCTACCGGACCTGGAAGCCTACGAGTTGACGGAATTTATCTATAAATTTGCAAAGGAAGCAAAGGTGAATGTGCAAATGATGCCTCCCGGCAGCGGAAAAATCACCTACCATGACCCCTGTCATGATCTTAAGCTGCTAAACGTGGAAGAAGAGCCGCGGCATTTTTTGAAGCAGTTCGGCACGGATTTTATCGATGACAAATCCGCCCTATGCTGCGGTTTCGGCGGTATCTTCAGCGTCGGTTTTCCCTCTACCGCGAAAAAAATATTGAATCGAAAAAAAGAAAACCTCGAAGAAATAGGCGCCGGAACGGTGGTTACCGCCTGTCCGGGTTGTTATTACCAACTGAG
>JAGLQA010000610.1 GCA_023137075.1 Candidatus Aminicenantota bacterium | reverse complement strand
AAAATGAACGCCGGTTTCAAAGGGCAAAAGTACAGGTTGGCCGCCTACATCGCCACACCATTCGATGATTTTTTCGGAGAAAATATGATTATGTTTGGGGCCACCCTGGGTTTTAAGTTTTAGCCTATTTTTTAAAAAGGTTTGAAATCTTTTTCAGCAGCGGGTGTCCGGCAGTGTCCGGATCTTTTATTTTGACGCCGGATTTTTTGGCGCTTTCGAGAATTTTTGCATCGATCTCTTTTCTAAGGGGATTGAGGGCTTTTACTTTAGAGTACATCTCTAAAGCCTTATTATCTTTCCCGGCGCGGGAATAGTTTTCCGCGGCATAGAACCAGGCGTCTTCATTGTTCGGATCGATTTTCGCCGCATCGAGAAAATATTTTTCAGCGGCAAAAAAATTCTTTCTCAGCATCAAGAGAATTCCTAAATAAACGATGGTCAGTACATCACCGCTTTTGCTCTTGTAAGCCTGCTGCAGCTTCTCACCGGCTTTTATATAGTTCTGCTTGAGTAGATGGTATACACCGGAATTGAACAAAAATCCGGCCACCTGGTCCGGGGGGTAGTAATTGGGGTCGGTGCCGGCGCCTTCCTCTTCGTATTGATGCAGCAGGGAAACATAGGTTTCATGGTACCGGGTAAACTCCTTTTGCAGGCGTTCGTCGGACAAAAGAATTTTACAAAATTTGGTTTGCGATGTCAGTTGAAGATAGGTTTCCCGGACATCTGAGACTGCGGCGTCTCTTTTTAATCCTAAGGTTTGCAAAAGAACAATATCTATCATGGTATTTTGTACTCTTTTTTCATCAGGTGAAAGGTTTCTAAAGTTTTTGCTTTCGCTTGCTCAAAAGTACCACTGGTATCTATTGTGTAGTGGGCCACTTTCAGTTTTTCACTTAAAGGGAATTGGGCTTTTATGCGGGCTTCGGCGTCCTGCCGCCCTATTCCATCCCGCTCCATCAGGCGTTTCAACTGCTCGTCCCGGTTGGTGTAAACAACGATTATCTTTTCAAAATCCTTATACGTCCCGGCCTCCACCAACAATGCCGATTCATATATAAAAAAGGCAAAGGCTTTTGTTTCACTCAAATCATTAATGATTTTATTTCTCTCGTCGGTTACCATGGGGTGCACGAAATTGTTTATAAAATTTCGTTTTTCCGCATCTTCAAATAAAATCCGGCTGAACTCTTCTTTTTTCAAGCCCTTTTTTTTGTCGTAAATATTCTCCCCGAAAACCTTTGCTATCTCTTTCGATATACCGGAATTGTCCGAAAATAGTATTTTTTTGGCAATGTCATCCGCACATATAGTATAACAACCCAGTTCTTTAAGTAGGTTGAGCACAAAGGTTTTTCCCGTACAAATTCCGCCGGTTAGTCCGATCTTAAACATTCTTATATTATACCCTTTTCTTTCAAAAAATCAATTATTCGATAGACTCCTTTAGCGTCCACCAGAGATTTTCCGGCACTGCCCATCGTGATTCGTCGCTCAAGGGATAACTGTCCTACCTGGGGGACGATATCTCCAGCCTTCGATATCTTGATCCCTAAATTCTCCTTTTCAAAAAATTCGGCACAAGATTCCCGGTCTTTGCCGTAGGATAGATATAGGGCCGGAGTTCCGGCTGCGGCGGCTTCGTAAGCGGCAATTCCGGGGACAATGAGAGCCGTATCCGCTTCGAAAAAGGGCCGGGCCAGGCTTTCGCTATTACCGACAAAACGCAGCCCCGGATAGAGTCTCTTGAGAATCTTGCGGCTAATTCTCCGGGTATGGGATGTTAGGGCTATTTTAATGTTAAATCGCTGGCGGTGGAGCAAATCGATTATGTCTCTGAGTTCCCGGTATTCGACGGCTTCTTCTAAAGAAATTAAAATATTCTTGACCCGTTTTCTGTATTTTCTTTTTGCCCCGTTAAAATGCCGGAAGCGGTGGTGCAGGATGGCATAGGCCGGCCCGCTTAACAGGTAGTCGCAGCCGGTTTCCTCAACTTTCCGGCCCGGGGCTGTGATTCGCACCGTTTTGATACCGTCCTTTTTGGCACGAAGTAGTAATTCCCGGTCTGCCGGGGTGAAATCTTCGACGTAAAACAGCAGGCTTTGCACCGGTTTTTTGAACAGGTTTTCGGGCTGGCAAAGGGGGATTTTTTTATCCTGTAAAAATTTTACCACCGCCTTATCCCGGTTGATGCAGAACCGCATATCAACGTATTTTTTTAATAAAGATGCTAAGTAGACGCTTCCTGCTAAAGGTTGAAACCCGCTTTTTGCAGAAGCGTCTATTCGAAAAACTAGCATTATCCGAGCACTTCCGCTATTTTTCCCATGGCAAAATCGATTTCTTCTTTTTTGATGATAAGAGGTGGGGCAAACCGGATTATCCAGTCATGGGTCTCTTTGCAGAGTAACCCTTTCTCTTTTAACCGGGTGGTGTAGGTTCTTGCTTTGCCGGCCGATTTCTTAAGCACTACGCCGATCAGGAGGCCTTTACCTCTTACCAATTCGATTTTGTCGGAGTTAAGGTTTTTTAATTGTTCCATAAAATAGGAGCCTAATTCTAAGGCTTTTTCGGATAGATTTTCGTTCAATAACACATCTATAGCGGCGCCGGCAACCGCGCAGCCCAGGGGATTACCCCCGAAAGTAGAACCGTGGCTGCCCGGTTCAAAGACTCCCAGTATATTTTCGTCGGCCGCCACCGCGCTCACCGGGAAGACGCCGCCGCCTAAGGCTTTTCCCATGATAATAATATCGGGCACGGTGTTTTCGTACATATAGGCGAATAATTTACCGGTGCGGCAAAAACCGGTCTGGATTTCGTCTGCTGCCAGCAGTATATTATTTTCTTTCGCAATTTGGCCCAGCTCGTTGAGATAACCGTCATCCGGCACAATAACCCCGGCTTCACCCTGTATAGGTTCAACCAGTATCCCCACCGTGTTTTTATTAACGGCTTTTTTAACGGCTTTGATATCATTATAGGGTACAACAATAAACCCGGGCGTATAAGGACCGTAATCGTCTTTCGCTAACGGATCGGTTGAGAAGGAAACGATAGTGGTTGTTCTACCGTGAAAGTTTTCGTCAAACACGATGATTTCAGCCTTATCTTTTTCAACTCCTTTAACCCGGTATCCCCATTTCCTCATGGTCTTGATGGCTGTTTCCACGGCTTCGGCCCCGGTATTCATGGGCAGCACCATCTCTTTCCCCGTTAATCCGGCCAATTTTTTGGCAAACACCGGCCATTTGTCATTGAAAAAAGCTCTCGATGTCAGGGTCAACAAATCGGCCTGGTCTTTTAACGCTTTAATGATGGCCGGGTGCCTGTGTCCCTGGTTAACGGCCGAATAGGCCGACAGCATATCGATATAGCGCTTCCCTTCATGGTCTTTGACCCAGATACCTTCGGCTTCCGATATGACAACTTCTAAGGGGTGGTAATTGTGTGCTCCGTATTTGTGCTCAATTTCCATTAATTTCTTTGAACTATAATTTTTCATTATATACCTCGCTTATAAATCTATTTAACTAAATTTTTTTAAAATTCTATTGTATCAATTTAAATTTTCCAGTCAACCCATAGCGAGTTTTTTATTGCGTTTTTTCTCTATATCCGGGCAATAGGGGAAATTGACTCCCGGGGCCTTATTGTGATATGATTCATTTTCAAAAAAATTAAGATAAGACTGGAACAAATGAAAAAAAAGAACCTGGTAAATGAGCTAAGATGGCGGGGCATGATACACGATATCATGCCGGGAACGGAAGAGCAGCTCAAAAAAGAGATGACCACCGCATATGTGGGCATAGATCCCACTGCCGATTCCCTTCACATCGGGCACCTGGTTTCCCTTATGATGCTGAAACACCTACAGTTATTCGGGCATAAACCCATCGCCTTAGTGGGCGGCGCCACCGGTATGATCGGCGACCCCTCCGGTAGATCGGAGGAGCGGAACCTGCTGGATGAAGAAGTGCTGCGGCATAACCAGAAATGTATCGAAAAACAGTTGGTCAAATTTCTCGATTTTTCCCCGGAGTGTGAGAACCGGGCGGAATTAGTGAATAATTATGACTGGATGAAAGAATTCAGTTTTCTCGGTTTCTTGCGCGATGTAGGCAAGCACCTGACCGTGAATTACATGATAGCCAAAGATTCGGTAAAGAAACGGTTGGAAACGGGAATTTCTTTTACGGAATTCAGCTATCAATTGGTGCAGGGTTATGATTTTTATCATCTCTACCGGAAAAAAAACTGCAAACTGCAAATGGGTGGTTCGGACCAGTGGGGCAATATTACCGCGGGCACCGAGTTAATCCGCCGCAAAGACGGCGGCGAGGCTTTCGCGCTCACCTGTCCCTTAATTACCAGGGCGGACGGCGGCAAATTCGGCAAAACCGAACAAGGCAACGTCTGGTTAGACCCCCGCTATACTTCTCCCTACAAATTTTATCAATTCTGGATCAATACCTCCGATGAAGATGCGGAAAAATATATCAAGATTTTCACCCTGCTTTCCAGGGAAGAGATAGACGGCTTAATCGCAGAGCACCGCCAGGCTCCCCACCACCGCTTGCTGCAAAAGGCCCTGGCAAAGGAGTTAACCGTCATGGTTCATTCGCAGGAGGATTACGATGCCGCCGTGGATACTTCGCAAATCTTGTTCGGCAAAGGCACCACCGAAACCTTAAAAAAGCTCTCAGCCAGCGATCTTTTAGCGGTTTTCGAGGGAGTGCCGCAAATCAAGATTTCAAAAAGGGAGCTGCAGGCGGGCATCGACGCCCTCGAACTGCTGGCTGTGAAAAGCGATGTTTTTCCATCTAAAGGCGAGGCGCGACGTACTATTAAAAGCGGCGGTGTCAGCATCAATAAAGAGAGGCTGCGGAACGCGGAAGAGACCGTGACTTCTTCAGCCTTGCTGCAGGACAAATTCATCTTAGTACAGCGCGGCAAAAAGAACTACTTCCTCCTGTGCGCGGAATAGCTTTTATAAACCGGGTATTCACAAGATTCATCCCTCCGGCCTTAAATATAACGATTTGTTTACCTTCTTTTTAGTCCATAAATCCAGGAATTCTAAAAATGGAATCTTTTAAACTCATTTTTGATTACTGATGGTTCATTTTAACACACCCTGTCCCGCCTGCGGCGGCCCACCCCTCTCGAGAGGGGGATTTATCCTGGTAGACCTCTGGAAGTGCTCATATGCAATCCCCTCCCTGGAGGGGTGCCGAGAGCGGCGGGGTGGGTTTGGTTGCAGCCTCTGGCCGCGCTAGGATTTCTGCAATAAATCCAGGTAAAAAAAAGGGCGGCCTGGGGGCCGCCCTTCTGAGTCTTACTTATCTTTTATGGTATTCGGGGCGCTCGTTTTTCTTTGTTTGAATGACCGGTTCCGGGGGCATTGAGCCTGCCGTGCTGCCAATATCAACTAAGGCATAGTCAAAATTCAATTGTGTCATGGAGCCTCCGCAATAACCAAGTATAATAATGTATTTCGGGTCGTAGGTGCTGTCTGAGAAGGAAGCGACTACCGTATTATTTAAATAATAGGTATAATTGCTGCCGT
>JAGLQA010000061.1 GCA_023137075.1 Candidatus Aminicenantota bacterium | reverse complement strand
AAACTTTTGTCGATTCTCTTGTCAAGTATTTTTAGGATACTATCAATGCCCGGCTTATACTCTTTCTCTTGTTTGTCATGAACCTTAATCATAGGTAAAACAAAATTTTCGTCAAATTCATTGATTATAATATTGTATTTGGGATTAAAAACAAGGGAAATAGGAAAAGTATAGATAAAACAGCAGGATATCGAGGTGAGCTGCTTGGGGTAATTGTGAAAAATATCCTCGGCTGTAGTCAGGCTTACTTTCTCCAGGTCTTCAATAATAAATATAATATTCTTTCTGCCTATCTTATGCAACTGATTTTTTATCTCGAATATAAGTAAATTACAGTTTATTATCAATTCCGATAGAGTCTTCCTTTCGTCCTTCCCGGTTATTTCCTTATATTTTCGTCCCGATTTGAAATCAAGTCCCAATTTGCCAAGCACACCTAAAATCTTTCCCAGTCCTGATGTAAGATCAACGCCGGCTGCAGCCACTGTTTCATAAGATTTATACTTTTCCTCCTCTTTGTATATCGTGGCTGTCCAATTTTCCAGGTTCTCGAGCAACTTTTTACTTAATTTTATGGTTTTGTGATATTCTTTCATAAAATCGAAGAGATCAATCATTACGGCGATAAGTATTTCGGAGATCGATAGGTTATTCGGGTCTAATTTTTCCCTGACAGAAAATATTTTGATTAAAAACTCATCCTCTAATTCCCTTTTCAACCTCAACAATTCAGTACTTTTTCCGCAGCCTTTAAACCCGGAAAAGAGTATTTTCATGTTTTTGTCTCCAAGATTTTTAAGTTTTCTTATTATGGTTGAGGTGGGATCTTCCCCCCGGCCTTTTTTGGTTTCCACATAGTAATCGTTATAATTATCCTCGTTCAACGCTTTATTATCAAGAGTAATATCGATTTCATCCAGTTTGCGAGCAATCATTGCCGTCATAATGAACTCCTTTTCGGGAATAATACTTTTACCGCCTATACTATAATATTTTTAAGACATTTTTTCAAGCGAAAAAAATACAAAATTAAGTCATTATTCATCTCTTTGCTTAAAATTCGGTGAGACATTTTTCGAGATAGAACTAATTGGAGAGATTATTGATCTAAGACCTGGCGAATAACGTTGGCTAAGTCCCGTTCGGCAAAGGGCTTCATCAAAAAGGCATTAATCCCCATGGATTCATAAGTATCTTCATTGATGCTTTCACTGAACCCACTGCAGACAATAATGGGGATGCCGGCTTTTATTTTCCTGATCTTTTCGGCTAAACGTACACCGGTCATTTTTGGCATGGTCTGATCGGAAATCACCAGGTCATATTTACCTGGGTGTTGGCGGAAGGCCTCCAATGCTTCAATGCTGTCGGTACAGGTGTCCACTTTGTAACCGAGGTTTTCCAGGACGTCTTTTACCAATTCGGTGAGACTTTGCTCATCATCAACAAACAAAATCGACTCTTCCCCCCCTTTCACCGGTTCGGTCCATTCGTCCGGGATTCTCTCTTTTTCCTCTTTCTCTGCCGGCAAAAAAATATGAAAGGTGGTGCCTGTCCCGGGTTGGGAATAGACCGTTATCTCCCCTCCGTATCCGGTCACAATGCCGTGAACCACGGCAAGCCCCATGCCCGTGCCTTCACCTTCCTTCTTAGTGGTGAAATAAGGTTCAAATATCCGGTTCAGGATTTTAGAGGGCATTCCGTGACCGGTATCGCTGACGGTTAATTGCAGGTAAAGACCGGGTTTCAGGTTTCCCGCGCCGATGGGCGTTTCTAAGTCAATCTCTTTTAAGGTAACCTTGAGTTCACCGCCTTTTTTTCTCATAGCGTGCCCGGCGTTGATACACAGGTTAATAATCACCTGGTGAATTTCCGTCCGGTTTGCCATGACGGGCCTTAACGTCTCTGTGAGCGATTTATGAATTTGTATGGTGGTGGGCAGCACGGATCTCATCAATTCCAGGGCCTCCTCCACCACTTCACTCAATAATATCGGTGCACGTTCCTTTTCCTCCTTGCGGCTAAACGCGAGGATCTGCTTGATCATATCCCTGGCACGGTTCGAGGCAGCCAGCACCCGCCGCAGGTTTGCTTTTATAAAATTCTCCTGCTTAATTTTACTGAGGGTCAATTCCGTGTACCCCATGATAACACTCAGGACATTGTTAAAATCGTGGGCAATGCCACCGGCCAACCTGCCGATGGATTCCATTTTTTGGGCATGGAGGAGTTGATCTTCTAATTTCCTTTGTTCCGCCTCGGCGCGCTTTCGCTCGGTTATATCTATCAGAATCCCCTGTACTGCCGGGACGTCCTGGTAAACGATATGATCGATGAACACTTCTATATTGAAAATCACTCCGTCCTTTTTGATGCCTTTTAATTCATAACTGCCTGTTCCCTGGTCGTCGGGATTGTTTAATTGTTCAACCCTACTCAGGAGTCCCCAGCTCTCTTTCGTCACCATATCCTTGATTTGTTTTTCCAGGATTTCTTCCGCGGTACGGTACCCGAAAATCTCTACAAAACCGCGATTACAGAACTTGAAAACATGCTGCTGGGTGATATAAATTCCCACTAATGAGTTATCGACCAAACGCCGGTACTTCTCTTCGCTCTTTTTCAGGGCTTCCTGGGCCAGGTACCGTTCATTGATTTCCAATTGTAATTTTTCCGTGCGTTCAATCACCTTGCTTTCCAGGCTGCCGGTTAGTTCTTCCATTTTTTTAGAATAGGCTTCTAAATTGGCAACCATTGTGTTAAAGGATGAGGCCAGGTTGCCGACTTCGTCCTTCGAAGAAAAGGAGACCCGTTTTGATAAATCACCGCCGTTAATTTGCTCAATCGTGCGCACCATCTTTATCAGCGATTTTGTAATCACAGTACTGAAAAAGAAAACCGCTATCAACCCAAATATGAAAAGTGTCAGGCTAACCAGGGTGGTTGTTTTTTTACTTCTTTCGATCTGCGCTTTAATGTTTGCTAAAGACATGCCTAAAAAGAGTTGACCAATCTGCTTATTGTTATGGTTAATGGCGGACCTGGTACGGAAAACCATTTCATCGCCGGTTCCCGGTTTTTTGCCCGACAGGGATTTAAATTCCCTATCAACGGCTCTTTCGTGATTGTATGCCGAGAAAACTTCGCCCCGGTTGTTCAGGACAACTAAATATTCAATGTCTTCATCCTGTTTCACACTCTCGAATATGGCGCCGATATTTTTTTTATCTGCCGCGAAAAGGGAATGGCTTATATTTAAGGCTGTCATATCGGAGATACCCTGAGCTTTATCGGCGGCAAACTTTAGCACCTGTCTTTCAAGCTTAAGGGGAAAATAGAAGTATATAAAGGTAGAGATTACAGCAATGAGAAGAGAAAAAATAACAATAAATTTTGCTCTTATCGTATATTTAAATCCTTTAAAAACGTCAAAAAAAATCTTCACGTTGTGAATCTCCTTATTCCAGAATGTTTCTAAACTTACAACCAAACAAATGCCGTCTCCCCATGGCCATGTTTTTTCAAGGTGTGGTGGGAAAATTTTCCCTCAAGCAATGTTTAATATTATAATAAAAATGATATTATTTCAATAGCTGCGGACCACTTTTTATTTTTTTTTACCGGCAGACGTAGAAAGGAGCGGTTATTTTATAACGGGCTGTAAAAAACTGCTGGCGTTTTTTCCGGTTAACAGGTCCTGAACATCCACAATAATATTGTACTCCCCTGCATTCAACCAGTCGAAAGCAAGTGAAAAAGCTATCGTTTCTTGCTTCGCTTCGATTTGTTTTTTTTTGTCGTAGAGCGGTTGACTGCGGCGGTCTTTTACCCGGATGCGAACGCCTAATTTGCCCATCTTCTCCTTCCCGGTCTTTTTCATCAAAAAGCCGCCGATTCGGAAAGAGAGTTTTTTTCCTTTGAATTTGATTTCATTCAACTCCACCGTGGGCTGACCCGCATTTTTCTTCGCCAGGTATTCCCGGATATAATCTTCTCTCATGTTCTTGTCGTAGATCACATCATACTTGCGATAATCCCTATTGCCGAGTTCAACCGATATCTTTCCTTTTTTCCCGGGATTTTCCGGGGCATAGGTCAACATGTAACAAATATCTTCTTTTTCAACCACCTTGCTTAACGCTTTTTCTAAGTTGTTGGTGGCCATCAATTCACCACCGGTTTTTGCCGTTATCTCCCGAAGACTATTTTCGATATCGGTGGACAGGTTTTTAAATTCAAGATCCCGGACATTCGCTTCTCTATGCACCGTCATCAGAATCGAATGAAAGGTGGCGCCTACCTTGAAAAAGAGTTTACTGATCTCCCCGGCAGGAAAATTTTCAGCAGCGTTCAACTCCCGGTCTATTAGATGCAGTTGCACCGTTATTTTTCGGGCATAGGCCATATCCTCACTCCTTCCCATTAACCAGGCCTGGACACTGTGGTCAATCATGCGCAGGAAGTCACCGGAAAGCTGCAGCTTAGGAAATAGCTCAACCTGGTAAAAACTAATCACCCATTTTTCCATGCGGATTTTTTCAAGGAATCGCGCGAAGTTATAGTAACTGTCCATATCAGGCACTAAATACCTGTTCTTATACTCTTTCCAGGTGATTAAATATCTATTCAGGAAATCAAGCAGATAATTTGCCTTATCAACCGGGATCAAGTCAGCACCAAATGAAATGGCTCCGAGTTTTAGTTTGACGTCTTCCAGGAGCTGTTTTATTTTTAAAAGATACTTTGTCATCAGGTGCCGGGAGCGGGCGCTTTCCTCCCGAAGCGTTTTGTCGATTAGCGAAAAAGCTTGTTCTTTATCCAACAGATTTTTTATAAAAAGCGTTTTGTCGTTGACAAAGACTAATAATTGGTCGTTCCTCTTCAGGATATCCCGGAATACATAATCCAGCCCCTTCTTCAGGGCATCGTTATACTCGGTGATACGGAATACTAAGACAAAATACCGGGAGGGCAGCAATAGTTTGGGATCTTTTATTTTAATTTTTTTTTTCACCTTATAAAATCCGTGAATCTCCTGCCGTTCCTTGCCCTCGTATAACTTAAAATCGCTTTTTTTTAAATCGTCCACGGCTCTGCCTTTGTAAAAAACCCGCACCGGCACCTCGATATTGACAACCGATACCTTTTCTGTTGTCTTAATTTCTTCCTGTGAGGATAGGGATAGGGGGATTCCGGCGAATGTTATCGTTAAGATGAACAATAAAACATGCCGGACAAGCTGCTTGATCGCGCCATGGAATGGCAAAAATCTTTTTTTCATGTGTACACCTCCGAATCGTACTTTTTAACGGTTAACACGCTCATTTCGATTTACCTGGTTATATACGTTTACAGTATTTGTATATTTCATCCCGGAATCATAATAGTAATACGGATGAAACAGCAAAAACGGACATTTAACCGGTAAAAAAAATATTTTTTTTCGCAAACCCATATAATCGTATCAGCAATTCTAATTTTGATTTCTAAGATGTTTATTCTTTTTGGTCGCGTAAACAAAGATGACGCAGTGCGTCTATCCTAATTTGCTATCTTATTTTATAGCAAATTCCCTAATTTTCCATCTTAATTTATGGAAAATTGGATTCTGACTACAGCCTGCCATCTCTCAATCAGCTCAAAAATATTAATATTAAAAATTATGATAATGAAGTAGTCCGCTATCTCCCTTTAAAATACGGCGAAGGTACATGCTAAACCGGGGGCTCATTGTTTTCTGTCTTATCGCCGCCCGGTGCGGGGAGCTTAACACAAAACTCACTCCCTTTCCCGGGTTCCGAGTTAACCCGGATGCGGCCGTTATGGCGGCTGAGGATTTTATTCACAATGGTCAGGCCTAAGCCCTCACCCGATGTCTCTTCGGGATTTAAACGATGGAATATCTCAAACACCTTTTTCTGGTGCTCCGAGGCTATCCCGATTCCATTATCTTCAACGCAGTAAATTACATGATTTTTTTCTTTCCGGCCGCTGATTTTAATGAATCCTTTTTTTTCCGGGTCAAGATATTTCAGGGCATTATTCAACAGGTTTGAAAACACCTGGTTGATTTGCATCTCGTTGCCGAAACAGGGGGGTAAATCTTCGATTTTCAGTGCGGCCTTTTGCTCCTTGATTTGAAACTCAAAAGCATGCTGCACCTCTTTGATAAGCACATTCATATCGATGTCCTGGAAGGTGGCTGCGGAACGGCCCACTCGCGAGAGTTTGAGCAGGCCGTTGAGAAGAGAGTCCATCTTGGTCGCGCTGGTCAGGATGTATTCCAGGGAATCCGGGATATCTTCTTCAATGATTAAGGATATTTTCTCTTTCACCTCGTCGGGAATCTCATCGATATTGAGCAAAAGGGACAGGTCTTTGATCGAATAATCAAGCTCCTTGCTAAATCCCTGGATATTCACTAAAGGAGACCGCAAATCGTGAGAGGTGACATAAACGACCTGTTCCAATTCCTTGTTCTTTTCCGCCAATTCTTCAAGGAGCCGTTCCCGCGCGGCTTCGGCTTCGTCTCTCTCTTTTTCACGGAGTTGTATCTGTTCCAGCATGATGTTAAACCCATCGTAGAGTTTGCCGATCTCATCGCTGCCTTCTTTCTGCACCCGCACCGAATAATCCGCCCGGAGGGAAATGTCTCCGGTTACTCCTGCCAGTCGTAAAATCGGTCTCGAAATAACCCGCTGCAGTCTTAAAGCCAGAAAATAGGACAGAACAATCAAAACCACCGTAACCAATACCATTGTCAGTATATATTTATTGATTTTCTCATCCAATTGCGATGTGGAGGATCGCAGGAAAATCGAACCCAATTTCCTGCCCTCCGAAACTATGGGTTGATAAATATGCAGAAAATCCCCTTCGAAGCGCGTGAATTCATCGGCGGTTCCGGCAGACATATCCGGTTTGAAGGTACTGCCGGCCTTCTTATAAAAGGCATACTTCTCCCCCTTTTCATCATATACGCAGCCCGCTTCGATGATGGGCATGGCTTTTAAAAAACGTTTTATCTCACCTTCGACTTGCTTTGCATATTCCGCCCCGAAGGAGAGCCCGGTGGTGCAGAACTCAACCATCACCTGGGCCGACATCTTGGTGGCATTAACCAGGTCCTGTTTGAAGATTTTTATGTCCTGGTACACGACAATGGTGAAACCGATTAGTATTGCAAGTATGCTAACGAAGAGGACAATCGATACTAATTTGTTTTTGATTGACAGGTTTTTGAAAAATTTTACCATTCCATTATCCTTGCTGCTTCCCTTAATTGATAATCCTATCCGCCAATTGCAGGAGATGGTAATTGATCATGAGACCCGACTGCCGTAGGGCCTGCCGGTTTATCTCAAAACGCAGTTTATTTTCCTTTACAAGAAAATTTATATGAACGCCCATCTCGGCACAACCTTTTCTGTCGGCGAGCGTCAGGATGGGTTTATCTCCGGCAACGGCTATTATCTCGGAAAGCTTTTTCTTACTGATCTTAGAGATGAACAAAAGATGACAGCCCGAACCGGCAATATCTTCCACACCTGATATATAACGGATTTTTACTTTCTTGTTTTTTAGGGTAGTTTTTTTTAGGATTTCTCCTAAAATGGAACCAAAGGGGTTTTTGCCGATTACCGCGATAACAAAGGGTTTTAGCTCATCATGCAGGTCCGAATTCTCCGGCCAATCAATATGCATGGGTAAAAGCCTGATCATAGATGCCTTTAATTCATATTCCTCGCTAGCCCCGGCCTGGACCTGAGTGACCCAGGCAGAAAATACGAATAGCAAAATAAGCCCAAATTTTCGTTTTGACATCAGGTTTTTTTCCTTTAACGACCGAAATTAATTCGCGCCTCCGTTTATTGCGGGTATTTCAACGACCATGAGAAAATAACCCAACTTTTTTATCGATTCGACAAACTTTTCATAATCGACCGGTTTGGTGATATAGTTACTGCAGCCGAACTCGTGGCATTTTTCAACTTCCCGGGGATCGTCGGTGGTGGTTATCATAATCACCGGGATCTTTTTTAGTTCTTTATCTTCCTTTAGACGCCTGAGAACTTCCACCCCATCGACTTTCGGCATGCGAATATCCAATAATAAAAGATAGGAAATACCTGATTCACGGTGAGGCTTTCCACCCGTTTTAAAAAGAAAATCCAGTATCTCTTGCCCATCTTTGAAATGAATGATGGAATTTGTGATTCCCGAACGCACCAGGTTTTTGCGGATCAAGGCCGCATGCCCCATATCATCTTCCGCAATCAAAATGTTAACCTCTTTTTTCAACGGGCACCTCCATTTTCCCCCTATTTTATAGATACATGTTATTTTAATAATTCTTTTATCCGGGTAAGTAACTCTGCCAGGGAATGGGGTTTCTGCAGGAAAGCGTATTCGTTCTCGCCAATATCAAAACTTCGAAGCTGTTTCACCGTATACCCGCTGCTGAACAGGATTTTTATACCCGGTTTCATGGCCTTGAGTTCTTCAGCCAGTTCTGCCCCGGATTTGTCCGGCAGTTCGATGTTACTGAAACATAACCGGTAATCTCCCTGTTCACCTTTAAATATTTCCGCGGCTTCTCTCACATTCACCGCTTCCGTCACATTATAACCGTAATTTCGCAGGTATTCGGCCGTATTTTTGCGAATACCTTCTTCATCATCAACCAGAAGAATTTTCTCTCCCTTTCCTTTCAGGTTTTTTAATGATACTACCTGTTTGTTCTTATCTTCGTCCCCGTCGGAAGCGGCTGGAAAATAAACTCTGAAAACCGTCCCCTTGCCGGGTTTGCTGTACACATTGATCCAGCCGTTATGCTGCTTGACAATCCCGTAAACCACAGAAAGTCCTAAACCGGTGCCGACCTTTTTGGTAGAGTAAAAGGGTTCGAATATATATTGCAGGGTTTTGTCATCGATACCCTCTCCCGAATCGGAAATCGATAGACAGACGAAATTTCCGGGCCTGGAATTCTGCAAAAGACTGCTGTAATATTTATCGATAAAACCGTTTTCTGTTTTGATCGTTAATTTTCCACCCTTTCCCATGGCGTCACTGGCATTCACGGAGAGATTGATGATGATCTGTTCCACCTGGTCGTGATCTGCTTTCATTTGCATTAAACCGGGTTCAAGTTCTAAAATCAAATCGATCTCATCGCCGATTATCCGTTTCAACATCTTTTCTATGCCCCTTGTTAGATTGCTGAGATTAAGCAGTCGCGGCTGCAGTACCTGCTTGCGACTGAAAGTCAACAACTGTTGTGTCAAGGAAGCCGCCTTTTCCCCGGACTTCTTTATCTTTTTTACGCCATCTCTGAAGGGGCTGTCCACTTCCAATTTTAAGAGCAGTAGTTCGGCGTATCCATTAATAGTGGTCAGGAGATTATTGAAATCGTGGGCAACACCTCCGGCTAATTTGCCGATGGCTTCCATTTTTTGAGCCTGACGCAGTTGCTCTTCTAATTGTTTTCGATTCGTGATATCTCGAGAGATGGAGAGAAAAGCCGGTTTGCCGGCGAAATCGATCAGGTGGGTATTAATCTCAACGGGTATCTTTTTCCCTCCTTTTGTGACATGGAGCATCTCGTAAAGCATCCCCTTTTTTTCCGGAAAGTCCTTTTGGGGTACCTGGTGCTCTTTTTTCCATTCGGCGTCTTCGATATCATCCGGCGATAACCGGAGTAATTCTTCCCGGGTATATCCCAACCGTTTGCAGGCCATATCATTGACCTCGGTAAAACGGCCCGGTTTACCGAGGTCCACTTCATTGAGAAAAATGGCGTCGGTGCCGCTGTTAAAAATTAAGCGAAAACGCTTTTCACTCTCAAGAAGTGCTGTTTTGGCCCGGGATAGTTTGTGTTCGGTCAACAATTGCTTTAAAACATTCTCCAGCACCCGGGGTAAAATGTCTATAAATGCCTCATCCTTCACCAGGTAGTCTTTCGCCCCTAATTTCATCATTTCCACGGCTATTCTTTCGTCGCCGTGACCGGTCATGATAATAAAAGGAACCGCTAATCCTCTGGCGGACAGGGAATCGAGAACCTCTTTCCCGGTCATATCGCCCAGCCGGTAATCAAGCAAAAGCAGGATATCATCTTCTTTTTCAACACAGGCAATCGCATCTTTGCCCGTCGCCGTGAGTTTAACTTTGAAACCGTCTCTACCCAATCTTTTTTGAATCAGGCGCTTCAGGCCTTTATCATCCTCGACTACGAGGATGGTATATAATCGTTCTATTTCATTAACCTTTTCTTCCACGTCAATCATTGGCCAATGTCTCCTTTGATTCCAGGCACCTTTACAATCATCAAATAAAACCCCAATGTTTTGATCACATCTACAAATCGTTCGTAATTAACCGGTTTTGTTATATAGTTGCTGCAGCCGTATTTGTGGCAGGTTTCAACTTCCCGTGGATCGTCGGTAGTCGTCAGCATAATGATCGGAATTTTTTTGAGTTCCGGATGACTTTTAATCTGTTTTAAAGTCTCGATGCCATCCACCTTGGGCATCCGGATGTCCAGTAATATCAAGTATGAAATTTCAGATTTGCGATGTGGCGCATTCTCTTCCCGGAATAAAAAATCGAGTAATTGCTGGCCATCCTTGAAATGAAAAATTTTATTCGAAATGCCGGCACGAATCACATTTTTTCGTATCAGTTCGGCATGTCCCATATCGTCTTCCGCAAGTAGAATGCAAACTTCCTGGTTCATCCTGCCTCACTATTATTTTCGGCCGCGAAATCGTTACGTTTCTTCATTATTCCTGCAAATGTATTATACCATGAACTCACCGGTATTATCAACTAAATAAAATCCCTGGCAACTTCCTTCACAGCGAAGTCGCCCATTTATTGCCAGACAACACTTTTGCGCTTATTTTTTTATCTTAACCGCAAAAAAGCATTATAACACGAACATGCTATTGTAATCAATATAAATTTATAGTAAAAACAAATATATCGCTTGTTGTTAATTAAATGAGTAATTCAAAGACAAACCCACTTTGCCATGCTGCGCAAAGGGAAGGATGCTTATATTCCGCCACCGTGTCTTTACGACAAAATTCCCGATCGCATACCCGAGCGCCGCACCGGCAAATACATCGGAGAACCAGTGTTTATCTTCCGTAACATTCGATAAACCGGCCATTGTGGCCAGGGAGTAACAAAGAGCGGGCACAACAACCGACTTGTTATACATCTTTGCAATCACCGTGGCAATGCTCCAGGCCGTGATAGTATGCCCCGAAGGGAAGGCGTCGTAATACATATCCCGATGATCTTTATACCTCTTGAAAAACCCCGCCGGACCTTCCCAGTGGTCTTCGCCGACAGGGGCGGCTTCGGGTCTCTTCCTCCCGGTAAGATGCTTTAGCAATTGCACAACCACACCGGCATGAACCAGGCTCATTAAGGACAACTCCGCTGTTTTCCGGGCCTTCTTATCTTTGAAAATAACTCCGCATATATAAAAACACCCGGCCACTCCCAGGTTTATCGTCCCGTTGCCTAAAGGTCGCAATTTAGGACTTAAATCGCTTACCCATTCGTTCTTTTCCTGGTAGTTCTTTGCGCCGCGGTACATTTCTTCGTCATTGTGAATCAGCACAGCCGTTATCAAAGCGGCGCTTCCCCAGGTCAGCAGGCTTTTCCCCTTTATCCGGAACGGAGAGGTTAAAATCTGCCATTCATCTTCGAATAAATTTTTGAAAAAGGAAGATTTCTTTTTTTCCTCCCCACCTTGTGAATCTTCCGGGGATTGGACGGCAGGGACCAGGTGGAAGAATAACAGGAAAATGATACAAAAATAAAGGATCTTTTTTTTATCCATTTGGTTTATCATAATATATGAACCGCTATTGTGTCAAATCTATAAAGTTATTTTTTTTCAGTAAGACAAAAAAGAAGCCGAGCCTTTCTTCTAATTGCTGCAAATCCTCGCTGAATTCCGATTTCATCATCTCGCTTATCTCGCGGACCTTCCGTTTTCCATCGATTAACAGCCAGGCGGAAGTTCCCAATTGGTCGAGATGAAGGTTAATAAAATGACTCCTGTTGAACAAATCGATGATTTTTTTCATTAATTTATTTCGGGTTTTCTCTTTTTTTAGATAAACTTTACCCTGCTCATCCCGTTCCCATTCAACCTTCCTGACCGGGACGTAATCTAAAAAATTTTTTTCTAATCGTATTTTTTTCTCAAACATAAATCCGCGCCGCGGGGTCAATCATTGGAGGGCTTGAGGTGCTGCCTTAATGAGAGAAAGGAGGAGACGAGTCCAATCCCGGTGCCTAAGAGAATCAACCTGATGAAAATATTGAAGGGAATGTCCTCAAAATCGATCATCCCTTTTACGATGTTGAACATAAAGGCGGCATAGGCAGGGAATAACTTCAAAGCCGCGAAAAGTAAAATACCGGCCACCACACTGCCGACAAAGCCGAGTAATGCTCCTTCGATGATAAAGGGGAAGCGGATATACCAATCCTGGGCGCCTACCAACCGGAAAATATTTATCTCATCTTTCCTGAAAAAAATGTTTAATTTGATCACATTAAATATGATAAAACTGGAAATGAATATCAGGATCAGGCTGAGAAAAAAGCCGACTACCGAAATAAATTTTTTGATGTTTGTCACCTGTTTCGCCCAGTCAAGATTAACCTCTTTACCCTCGATAATACTTAATTTTTCGACTTCTTTGATCAAGGTGCTGATCTTAATATCGATGTTATTTTCCTGCCGGAAGGTCACTTCAAGGGAGGCGGGAAAGGGCGAGGGTGAATCCTTAAACTCGGAGAGCGCATACTCCAATTCCGGGAACCTGCGGGAAAAATCGATCTCCGCCTGGTTTTTCGATTTGAAGGTGACCTTTTTTACCAGTAAATTTTCTTCCAGTTCCGTTATTAAGTTCTCGATTTCCGGCTGCCGGGCATCGTCTTTTAAGTAAAAGATCGCTTCGATATTCCTGGAAAAATCACCGATAAAAACATCTAAGCTGTAGGTCAGGTAATTAAAAATCCCAAATATTAGTAGTGTAAACGCAATGATACCGAAACTTAAAAAATTGATAAGCTTATTCCGGAAAATGTTTTTAAAGGCGTTAGTAAAGGTACTTTTTATCAGGTTCAAAACCTCACCTCTTCTCCTAATGCGAGATTAACTTGCCTTTATCAAGCTTCAAAACCCTTCTGGGGAAAAGCTGCATCAAATGGTCGTCGTGAGTGGCAATTAACACCGTTATGCCATTGGCATTGATCCTCTCGAAAAGTTTAAAAATCTCGATAGATAGTTCCGTGTCCAGATTCCCGGTGGGCTCATCGGCCAGCAGTATCTTCGGGTTGGCCACAATGGCCCTGGCAATGGCCACACGCTGCTGTTCGCCGCCGGATACATGCGCCGGGATGTAATGCTTCCTGTGGGTCAGTCCCACAAGGGCCAACGCATCGTTTACACTGCTGTCGATGGTGGGCCTCCTGATGCCCCTGACCAGCAGTGGGACGGCGATATTTTCATAAATAGTCCGGTTATTTAAGAGTTTGAAATCCTGGAAGACAATTCCCAATTTTCTTCTTAATTTAAATAATTTTTTTTGGGGAATCAGGTTGGTGTTTTCGGAGTCGATTAGTATCTGGCCTTTGCCGGGCAATTCCTCTTTAAAGATCAATTTCAGGAGGGTGGTTTTCCCCGCACCGGAAGCGCCGGTCAGGAACAGGAATTCCCCTTTTTCGATCGAGAAACTGACGTCGGATAAAGCAAACTGGCTTTTCACATATTGCTTATAAACGTGGTAAAATTCAATCACATGTCTAGGATATAAGTTTCCTGGCTTCGTCGACGACTCGATGAGCGGTCAGCTTAAAATGGGAGTAAAGATCCGCTGCGGATCCCGATCTGCCGAATACACCTTCCACACCGATTATCTTCATCTTCGTGGGATGATTTTGCGACAGGAATTCGGCGATAGCGCTGCCCAATCCGCCGTATACCGAATGATCTTCTATCGTTATCACGGCCCGGGTTTTTCGGGCAGCGTCCATTATCGTATCTTTATCCAGAGGTTTAACGGTCGATACATTAATGACGGCAGCGTCTATGGATTCTTGCGCCAATACCTTTGCCGCTTCCAATGCTTTTTCTACCATGGCGCCGATGGCGAACAGGGTAATATCGCGGCCCGGCTTAATCACGGATGCTCTACCGAGTTCAAATTTATAATTGCTGTCATAAATCTTTTCCAGGTTGCCCCTGGTTAAGCGGATAAAGAAGGGGCCATCATTTTCAGCCGCGTATTCGACAGCCCGTGCCGTTTCCGTGGCATCCGCCGGCACAATTACCCGCATATTCGGTAGCGGTCTTAACAAGGCGATGTCCTCAAGCATCTGGTGGGTGGCGCCATCCTCACCGACGCCTAACCCGGAATGGGTGCCCACTAATTTAACGTTGGCATTGTTGTAACACACCGACTGCCGCACCTGGTCATATACGCGGCCGATGAGAAACACACAAAAAGTGCTGGCAAACACGGTTTTTCCGGTTAAGGAAATTCCGGCCGCGGTTGAAATCATGTCCTGCTCGGACAATCCCATATCGATAAAACGTTCGGCGACCTCTTTCCCGAAGGTCAGCGTCTTGGTGGATTTTGCCAGGTCCGCGTCCAAAACTACAATGTTTTTATTGTCCCGGCCGATTCTTAACAGGGTTTTGCCATATTCGCCTCTTAGACTTTCCTTAGCCATTGCTTAACTCCTTAAGGGCTTTCTCCGCTTCTTCCCGATTCGGCGCAACGCCATGCCAATCGACCCCATCTTCCATAAAAGAGACGCCCTTGCCTTTGGTAGTCCGGGCAATCACCATTGTGGGTTTTTCCTTCTCACTTTTAAAACTATCCACGGCGGTTTCGATTTCTTCCAGGTTGTGGCCGTCTATTTCCAGCACATGCCATCTAAAGGCCTGCCATTTCTCCTTTACCGGGTAGATATCCTTTATTTTTGAGACTCTGCCGTCAATCTGGAGATCGTTGTAATCTAAAAAAACACACAGGTTGGCAAGACCGCGGAACCCGGCTGTCATGGCAGCTTCCCATATCTGGCCTTCCTGGGCTTCACCGTCCCCGATGATTGAAAAAATATTGGCTTCACTTTGCGACAGTTTGCAGCCGATGACCATGCCCCCTGCCATGGAAAGTCCCTGACCCAAGGAACCGGTAGATGCCTCCACCCCGGGTGTGTCGATATGGTGGGGGTGACCTTGCAGGTGGGAATGGATTTTTCTTAGAGAGAACAGGTCTTCCACGGGGAAGAAGCCTCTCAAGGCCAGGGCGGCATAGAGGGCCGGCGCCGCGTGACCTTTCGATAACAGGAACCGGTCTCTATCCTGCATTTCCGGGTTTTGGGGATCGATTCTCATTTCCTTGAAGTAGAGATAGGAGAGAATGTCGGCGATCGACAGCGAGCCGCCGGGATGGCCGGAACCCGCTTCAGCCAACATTTTTATGATGAGAATCCGTATCTCTCTTGCGATTCCGGTTAGCCGGTTTAACTCCGTTTTGTTCATCCGTTAGCTCCTTTAACGACTCATCGGTGTGTTCCGGCGCTGCGTGTTCACCATTTTTTCATCCGGCGAAATTTACGGCGAATCCAGTATACCGGGATAAATTAAGACAGTCAATCACTGGCCGTCTTTCACTTTTTTTTATTCTCTTCGATTTTTTTATATAAAATGCGGCTGCAATTTTCACAGAAAAACATACTATCGGTGGTTATGAGTTCGCTGAAGCGCTGGGGTCGGATTTTCACATTACAAATACCGCAAAAATTGGCCTCGACAAATGAAACCGCTTTGCCGCCTTTCTTCTTGATAAGTTGGTCGTATATTTTTAAGAGATTTTCGGGAATATCTTTTCTCAGCAGTTCCCTGGTTTGCAGGGCTTCGCTTAATTTTGTTTTATTTTCGGCCAGGCTTTGGTTTAATTCTTTTATATTTTTGTTATACTCGTCTGCTATTTTGTTATACTCCGCTTCGCTCTCCCGGATTTCTTTCATTATCTCATCGGATCCCAGCATCCGTTCGATGATTCGTTCTTCAACCGACGAGATATTGTCTTCCTCGAACTTGATTTCCGACATGAAGCCCTGGTATTCTTTATTAGTAGTGGACTTATTCATCTGTTCTTTGTACTTTTTAATTTTTTCTTTGATCAGCAATACTTCTTCCTCTAACTTCTCTCTCTCCTTTACATTCTCATTCAACTTGTTTTTTGTATGTTCGATGATCGAAGCCTTACCATCCCTTTCGCTTTCCATTATTTTTACGGCTGCCGGAAGCTCTTTGATGGTATTTTCCAATTCCTTAATGGTGTCGTCATTTTGCTGAAGTTTGTATAAAATGTCCAGTCCTTTTTTCAATCAAGCTCCTTCAAGGTATTAAATGGGCCTACCAGGACTCGAACCTGGAACCTACCGGTTATGAGCCGGTGGCTCTAGCCATTGAGCTATAGACCCCCGGGAACATCTTAGAGTATCAAAAAAAGGCACGAATGTCAAGTAGTATTAAAGAAATTTAACAATTCGAGCAACCCACACAGGCTCAAAGGGTTGATATGAAATTCAAAGGGAGTTGACAAAAAACAAGAATCATACTATAATTAAAAACGAACAAAAAGCGAACAAACATGAAATATATACCGCTGCGAGTGTATTCGACTTATTCAAGAGGCAGAGGCGCAGTCGAGCCCGACAAATTGGCCGAATTCCTGGGCGCCGAAAAAATATCCTCACTTGCTCTTTGCGATCCCTTTTCTTTGACCGGGTGGGAATATTTCCGCGGCGCCGCCCTGTCACGAAAAATGAAACCGCTCCTGGGCATGGAAATAAGGCTCAAGGGGCCCGGTTCGCTGCTGCTTTTCCCGGCGGCTGCCGGCGGTTTTTTTTCCCTGGTTTCGTCTTACAATCGAAAGGTTTTTTCAAAGATGGCTGATGTGGTTATGGTGTTCATCCCCGGAAAAGGCCGTTTTTTCCGGGAAGCCGACCTTACCGGTTTAAAAGAACAGGTACCGGCGGAGCATCTTTATTTAGGTTTGGAATGGGACAGCAGTCGGGGGGTGGTAGACATGGCCGGAAGGTTCGATATTCCTATCGTTTGGGCGCAGCCGCTCCGCTGGGTTAAAAACCCGGAAAAATACGGGGTGGTTTCAGCGATTTTTAATCATCGATCCATTTCCGAGAACCTGCACCGGATCGATACGAATCGAGATAGTCATTTATTCGGCCCGATCAGTGACAGCGCGATTATAAAGCGTTGGGGAGATATTGGCCGGGAGGCCATGCGTAACACCTTTGCCCTTTCATCAAAGATCAATTTTGATTTTTCCGATATGTTTTCTTCGGCTTTTTGCCGGTTGTCAGGGAAAGGCAGCCCCCTCCCCGGAGAAAAATTAGAAGCGGAAATCAACCGGGAAATAAGAAAACGGGATTTAAATACGGCCGAACGGGATAGAACCTTCAGGGAACTCAAGATCATAAAAGACCTGGGATTTTCGTCCTATTTTCTAATCGCAGCGGAGATCGCTTCGTTTTGTAAAAAGAGCAGGATCTACTTCAACCTGAGGGGATCCGGAGTCTCTTCCTTTATCCTCTTTTTATTGGGACTCTCAAAAGTAAATCCCCTGCGCTTCAACCTGCTATTCGAACGTTTTGTGAACAGTCTCAGGAATGATTTGCCGGACATCGATATCGACTTCGACTCTTCGCGGCGCCCGGAAGTTCTTGCCTGGGTCTTTGGAAGGCACAAAAACAGGGTGGCCTTTGTTTCGACCCATAAATTTTTCAGGGCCCGATCGGCGCTTTACGAGACACTCAGGTGTCACGGTTTTAACCCGGAGGAGTCGCATAAATTCAGCAAGGAACTGCCCATGTTTGCCTCCCCGTCGGAACTACGGGGAAAAGGCCGGGGCCGGATGGCGGAAATATATAACCGGGCCGCCCTATTGGAAGGTGTCTATAAAGAACTTTCGCTGCATGTGGGCGGAGTGGTTTTTTCAGCGGATGAAATCGGAAAATCCTTCCCCTTAGAAAAATCGCCGCAAGGTTTTCCGCAAATGGTCTGGGATAAGGATTCGATCGAGAGGCTGCGGATTTTCAAATTGGACCTGTTGGGTGTCAGGGGTTTTGACGTGATTTCGCCCGCTGCCCTTGAGAGACGCTTCGACTTTCACGACAGGGAAGTCTGGAAAAATATCCGCCAGGGCAAAACCATCGGCTGCTTCCAATTGGAGAGCCCCCTGGCCAGGGAGAATCTACAGAAGGTTCTTCCCGAGAATTTGGGAGATCTGGCCATTTCGGTGGCCATCATTCGACCCGGTCCGGCCAGGTCGGGGATGAAAAAGGCTTATATTGAGAGAAGAGAGCCGCTACACCCGGTGCTGAAACAAATTTTCCCCCATACCCGGGGGGCCGTGATTTTTGAAGAGCAAATAACCCTGCTGCTGCACAGGGTAACGGGCTGGAACCTGGAATTTTCGGAGGTGGTGAGAAAGAGTCTGAAAAAAAAGAGGGGCGACCAACATCGCGAGGATTTTTTTCTCAGGGGCGGAAAGAACGGCTGGCAGTCGAAGGATCTTGAAAAGTTCTGGAAAATAGCGTCCGATTTTTCTCTCTATGCCTTCAACCAGGCCCACAGTCTCTCTTACGGTTTTTCGGCTTATATTTCGGCCTGGTTCAGGACCCGGCACCCGCTCAGCTTTTTCTGCCGGCTATTCAATTCGGGAGGCGGTTATTATCCCCTGCTTTTTTATATCGAGGAGGCCGGGAAAAACGGCATCCGTCTTTTACCCCCGGATGTGAACCACAGCCACATCGGTTTTTCCCGGGAAAAAGGGGCGCTTCGCACGGGTTTGTACTTTATCAAGGGCATCGGCCGGAAGCTGGCGGAAAAAATCTTGCAGGAGAGAGGCAGCGGTTACCGCAACATCGAAGATTTTACCGCACGCACGAAGTTGGGAGAACGGGACCTTTCCTCCTTAATGGCGGTTTCGGCCTTTCAATCCCTCGGTTACGACGGTTTTTCCCCACAAGAAAGAGAAGAGAACTGGAAAAAATACTTAGGTTTTGTCCCTTGAGTTGTTTTAAAAATGGTATTTTCTTTTTTTTTACGAAAAAACAGGACATCTATTTGAAAAAAAAAAAGATTTGTACTAAAATGATTCATGCAGTTCGGAGGTGAAAAATGGCTTCATGGGTATTCTGGCTTTTATTAATCATCATTGTGTTTTTAGTAGTAGTTATTTTAACCAGGGATAAAAATCTCCGGGAGGCAGTAAAAAATCTTTTCTTACGGGTCAAGAAAAAAATCCGTGTGGCACGAATTAAATCGAAAATCAACAAGGAAAATGAGAAAAAAATCGAGCTGCTGCGAAACCTGGGTGAAGAAACCTATCGTAAAGGGGTTGATGTCGGCTTTGCAATCGAAGAAACGGACAAAGTCGATAGCCTGGCTGCAGAAAAGAAAAGCGCTGCCGCGGAGATTGAGAAATTAAATGGCGAAATCGAAACACACACAAAGTCTCGCGATGACTTTTCGAAAAAACAGGAAGCCTTGATAAAAGAACAGGAAGAGAAGTTAGCGCCACTGGAAAAAGAGTTGTCCCGGGTAAAAAAAGAGCTGCACGATTGGGAAAAGGATTTAAACGAAAAAGAAAAACTGAAAACAAAAATAGAGAAAAAAATAGCGGCCAAACGGCAAAAAATCGAGGAAAATGAGAAAGACGCGGATCTTTCGAAAATCGAGAAGCAGCAAAACCGGGAGGAGATCGAAAAGACGATCAAGGAATTGGAAAGCAGCCGGGCACAGGTGCAGCAAGGCCTGGACTCCTTTAGCAGGGAACAACCGGGAAAAGTAAAAAAACCCGGAGAAATCGAACCCCGGGTCAGGGAATTTGCAGAAAGAATCAAAGCGCTGAAAGAAGAGAAGAAAGCGGAAGAGAAACGAGTGGATGAGATCATTGCCGGTTTCCGCAGCAAAAGAAACCACCGGGTTGCCAGGCAAAGTCAACTTCAAAAAGAATTGGATTCCCTGTTTGAGAAGATCGGGGAAAAAGTCAACAAAAACCGGGTGGAAAACAGCGACCTCGCTGCCATATACGCTCAAATCGACAATCAAAATAAAATAATCGAAGACCTGGAAAAGCAGATCAAAACCGAGCGGCAGGTAGACGGAACCGGCGGGTAGCCGGTTCGCTTCGAGGAAATCTTATCACTTTCAGCAACCGGTTCCCGGATTTATACAATTTAAGAAAAAAGTTGACAACCGGGAAAAAAAATATTATCATATAGGCGAACGGAGGCCGAACGAATGCTTTCAAAAAAACAAAAATATTTCCTGGAAAGTCTGAAAGAGATGGTCCGGGAAAGTGGCTATTTCCCCACTGTCCGGGAAATAGGAACACAAATAGGGCTCTCTTCCCCCGCAACCGTTCACGCCTACCTCAACCGGCTGCATGAAAAAGGATATCTCAAAAAAATCGGCCGCTATTGGAAAGTGGAAGCAGATACGACCACTGTTCCCTTAGTCGGCTATGTCCCGGCCGGTTCTCCCCACGAGATATTTGAATCCTTAGGCGAGGAGGTCGATCTACCATTGTGGATGATCGAGAAGGCCGGGGGAGATGCGGTGGGTTTTAAAGTGCAGGGGCACAGCATGAAAGACGCCTATATCCAGGATGGTGACGTTGTTGTGGTCCGACAAACACCTAGTGCGGAACCGGGCGAAATGGTAGTGGCGCTGCTTGACGATTCCTCCATCACACTCAAACGATTGAAAAAAGACAGGAAAACATTCTGGTTGGTGCCCGAAAATCCCGAATACCCGCCTATTTACTCACCTTTCCGATTAGTGGGAAAAGTGATTGCCGTTCTCAGAAAGTACACGTGAGCCTTCCATTCGTGCTGCATATCGACATCGACGCCTTCTTTGCGGCCGTGGAGGTGAAGCTGAACCCCGCCCTGAAAGGCAAACCCGTTATCGTTGGCGGGCTGCCCGGCGAACGAGGCGTTGTTTGCACTGCGTCCTACGAAGCGCGCAAATACGGTGTTCACTCCGGTATGGCCCTGCAAACCGCAGCCAAAAGATGCCCGCGGGGAATTTTTTTAAGAGGACGTTATCATATCTACAGCCGGGTTTCCGGCCGGTTCTTTGCCTGTTTGAAAAGATTCTCACCGCGGGTTGAAAATTATTCCATCGACGAGGCTTATATCGATTTAAGCGGCACGAAATATCTTTCTTCTTCGGTATACCGGTTGGGTCATGAGATAAAATGTGCCGTGGAGCGCGAAATCGGTTTGAAGGTATCTGCCGGTTTGGGCTTCTCGAAATTGGGCGCAAAACTGGCCACGGAAGCAGCCAAACCGGGCAATTTTTTTGTCCTGTACAATGAAAGGGAGTTTATCACAAATATTTCGATAGAAAAAATTCCCGGTATCGGCCCCCATACACTGTTAATCCTGAGGGGGTTGGGAATTAATACGGTGAAACAATTGGAAACCGCCTATCCCTCTATCTGGAGACGAACAATAGGGCCTCATTTTTATTCCGGGTCCGGCTTCCCGGTCCGCAAAGAGCCGAAGACAAAAAGTTACAGCCGGGAGACTACCTTCCCTGAGGATATATCGGATCGAGAGTTAATCTCCTCCCACCTGGCTTATTTAGTTTCCCGGTTATCGGTTCACTTAGGCGAAAACAAACTCTTTGCCGGACGGATAGAGGTCAAAGTCAGGTTCAGCGATTTTTCAACTTACTCCAGGAGGCTGCCGCTTGATTACCCCACCTATTCCTACAGCAGCCTGTGGCAAACAGCTTTGCATTTGCTGAATGTGCTCTTAAAAAAGAAAAAAAGGGCCCTGCGCCTGGTGGGTGCAAAAGTAGAAGATATCACTAACCGCAGAGATTTACTGCCCTTTGTGTCCGTTAAAGGTGAAAAACTAAGCGCTGGAGTAAGGGATATTAAGAAACGTTTCGGATTTTCTTCGATTGTGACGGCCAGGGAACTTTTGCTCAAAGATATCTACCCGGTGGAACGGGAAGGGATTGTTTTAAAGACAGCCTCTTTGACAAAATAAACCTATTTAACAGATTTTTTTTAAAAGGGGCTTGTAAATTTTTGATATTTGTGGTATTTATATACTTCTTCCTGGGTTTTTCGGATTTCAGTCTCGCCCGCGGAGAGGCAGCGAGGCGGGAATCCCTGAAAACCGGGCGAATAGGAAAAATGATGAAATTGAGACGGTTTGCTTACAGTAGAAAGAAGGAGGAGTCCCAATGAGAGAAACCATTATATTTACAATTTTATTGATTCTTGCGATAACGCTTTCAGGAGAGAAAATCGCCGAAATGGATAACTTAGGAAGACCTGAAAAAATTGCCATCGATGGAGAGACGCTTTATATTCTTGAAGACGCCTTTGTGTATATGTACTCGTTGAAAGATTACCGGCTGTTAAAGAGATTCGGCAAAAAGGGAAACGGTCCCGGAGAGCTAAATCCCATTCCCAATTATAAGCTCCAGATGGAGGTTGACAAATCTAATATTCTTCTCAATTCCCGTTCAAAAATTGTCCTCTTCACAAAAAAAGGAGAATTCCTCAAGGAAAAACGGCTTCCTTTTATTGCTCTCCAGGTAATTTCCATGGATACTAATTTTGCACTCACAAAATCGGTGTTCAACGAAAATGAGTGCAATTCAATCGGGCTGTTTTTTTTTAATAATGAACTCAAACACAACAAAACCGTTTATTGCCGCCATTATCCTCACTATAAAAGATCCGGTCGGATCGATATGCTGCCCCACCTCATTTTTATCAGGAAGTATGAAGGAAGAATCTATTCTTTCGACCAAAACGGCGACTTTGCGATAAACGTTTACAACTCATCCGGAGAATTGCTGCACACCATTAAGACCGGCTATAAAAAGAAAAAAGTAACCCGAACCTTTATCGATAAAACCTGGGAATGGGCCAGAAAAGACATTCGCTTGCGTTCTCTAAGTGAGGAGATGAGGCGGTTGGCCTATTTTCCTGATTATTTCCCGGTGATGAAAAATTTCGTGGTGGATGATAAAAAGATATACGTCCATACTTACGAAATGAAAATGGGAGTATATAAGTCACGATTCATCATCATCGATTTTAATGGGAAAATTCTGAAAAAGATATATCTACCGGGCGCGGATATAAATACGATTGAGTTCTCACCCTATACATTCAAAAAGGGTAAATATTTCTATCTTTTTGAAAATCCTGAAACTGAAAAAATCGAACTGCATGTTGAAAATATTTGGTAAAGAATGATTAAAAATTGCGCGGATACCGTCATGCCGAAAAAACACCGGCAATTTTTTCGCCGCAATTGCCGCATTCTCCGTCGGACATATTCCTGACATTCGTGAAATGCCCGCTTCTTTCGATCAAGAGCGTCTCACAGGAGGGGCAGTAGGTGTCGGACCATTTATGAGAGGTAATATTCCCACCGTATAGATACTTGAGCCCGATCTCTTTCGCGATACTCAGGGTTTCGAATATCAATCCCGTATCGGTGATAGGTGCATCTAATAATTTGTAATGGGGGAAGAAACGGGAGACATGCCAGGGTATGGCGGGATCCACATCCGCGATAAAGGAGATCAATTTTGTCAACTCATCTTTATCCGAGTTTAAACCCGGGATTAGGAGCGTGGTCACCTCTACCCAGATTCCATTTTTTTTCATGCCCTTTATGGTATCTAACACGGGAGCCAACCCGGCGCCGCTGTATTTCCGATAAAAATGCTCGGAAAACGCTTTTAAATCCACGTTCGCTCCATCTAAATAGGGCGCCATCATGTCCAATGCCTCCGGACTCATGAAACCATTGGTTACCATCACATTTTTTAAACCCTTCTCTTTTGCCAACCGGGCGGTTTCTATCATCAACTCGAAGTAAATGGTCGGTTCGGAATAGGTATAGGAGATCGATTGTGAACCGGCTCTCAATGCCGCGGCAACCAGGTCTTCGGGAGAAATGCGCTCCCCATAGATCCCAGCTTCATCCTCCACCATGGACAGGGAATGATTCTGACAAAAGGTGCAATTAAAATTACACCCCATAGCCGCGATCGAATAGGATGTGGAAGCGGGCAAGAAATGGTACAGGGGTTTTTTTTCGATTGGATCGGAATGGGTGGCCGCGACTTTGTCATAATTTAAAGAATACAATTTCCCGTTTATATTCTTTCTGACCCGGCACACGCCGGACTGACCTTCTTTTAAGGTACAATGATGAGCGCAGAGCACACACTCCACTTTTCCGCTGTCGCCCTTCTTATATAACAGTGCTTCTTTCATTGCCCCTCCACAGGAGAAACCGGGATATTACCGCATCGGGGTACCGCAATGAAGGCCTTAGATGACCTCCCGGAGTTTCTCTTCAATTTGATTCGGATGCACGGCGCCCACAATCTGTGTTTTGACATTGCCGTCTTTAATGAATAAAAGGGTGGGAAGGCCCCTCACGAAAAACCGGGACGATGTCCTGGGACTCTCGTTGACGTTTACTTTTAATACTTTGACTTGCGCCTTATAATCGGTTGCGATTTTTTTAAGCCCCGGTTCCAATGTGATACAGGGATTACAACCGGGGGACCAGAAATCAACGATGATGGCTTTCCGATCGTTTAATAAAAGGTTAAAATTAGTATCATCGGCGGAAATCAACTCACTACTCATTTAAGTCTCCTTCTTTTACCTCTACATTACTATATAATTAAAATTAATTATATCAAATAAAACAAAACAGGCCGGGGATTTTAGATTAAAGTGAGCCCTTATCTTTAATCCCCAAACTCAAGGTTATATTTTAGTATTTTTTTCTCCTGATTGTCAAGTAAATTTTTCAATTTTTTTAAATTTATACACAACATATGGGGTTTGACCCCCCCAGAAAGCCTAAATGCGGGGTTTTGAGCCTTTCCTCCGGGCGCATCGGTTTACCCGGGAGAATTTGCAGCTTGACGAATTAGGCGATATAATGGGTGCTCATTTTCAGAAACAGGAGACTATATGCTTTCGGATAACAATTGTGTCGGTTGTGTGCTGAACCAGGTCATCCGGGTCTGCGAATACACCGGGGTGGACCAGGACAAAAAAGACCTTATTTTTAAAAAAGCGCTGCAAAAAGCCGGTGAAATCGATTACAAAAAAATGTCCTCCCCTGAATTTGCCGAAAAGATATACCGGCTATTCAGCGACATATCGGGAGAAAAAGACCCCTATAAAAAACTGAGAAAGGAACAAAACGACCTGATCCTGAATAAAATAGATTTTTTCCGGGAGAAAATAAGAAACTCTCCCGATCCGTTGAAAAAAGCGGCCATTTATTCATTGATGGGAAACATCATCGATTACGGAGCCGTGCGCCTCTTTGACCCGGATGAACTATTTCAACGATTCGACGATGTTCTGCTTTCTATCGACGACTATGCCGAATTCAGGAGACGCCTGCCGGGGGGAAAAAAATTGGTAATTATAGGAGACAATGCCGGGGAAGCGGTCTTTGACCGGCTCTTCATCGAGGAGATTCGCCGTTTTAACCCGGCGGTAACCATCGTTTACGGTGTGAGATCAGCGCCGGCAATCAACGATATGCTGGAAGAAGATGCCCGCTATATCGGCCTTGATAAAGTGGCAGAGGTGATAAAAACCGGGTCCACCTTTGCCGGCACGGTGATTTCTAAATCCACGGAAAAGTTTCAAAATATCTATCAAAGCGCGGACATCGTCATTTCAAAGGGGCAAGGAAACTTTGAAACCCTTGAAGCAGAGGACAGGGACATCCTCTTCATGCTGAAAGTGAAATGCGATGTGGTGGCCCGCTGTGCCAACCTGGAATTGGGATCCCTCCTGTTTGCCTTTAACCGTACCCTAAAGGCAGAAAAGGGGAAAGGCAGGTAAAATAAGGATTCCGCGATCTTGAAAGGAATTTTACTGTCGCGCATCTATTCCATTATAAGACAAATAATGGTATACTTAATTTCTAATCCTGTAAAGGAGATGAGATTGAAATGAAACGAAAAGAAGTCGTATTAATAAAAGAGACACGGCAAAATGAGTTTGTAAGAAAGGTTATGGATACCATTAGCCCCTATCTCAACCTGAAATCCTCCGATAAAGTGGCCATAAAGATCGATCTGTCCGGGTCCCGGGAGATATATTCCAACACCCATCACGAAACCGTCGAATCGTTGGTCTGTTATCTGAAAGACCACTTCGGCACATCCGACATTTCGGTGATTGAAGGTTCCGACGGCGCTTACTATTGCGGGAAAACCACCGGGGATATTTTTTACAAATTTAAATACAAGGAAGTTGAGCTAAACGGCGCCAAATTAGTAAATCTTGACGAGTGTACACATGACAATGAAATAGAAGTGTTTACATTATCCGGGATGAAAAGGGTAAGGTTTACCCGGTTTGATGCCGATTATATTATCACGGTCGTACCTCCCAAAACCCATAACATCTTCCCCGTTGCCCTATCTATCCCCAACATCATCGGCTATGTGCAGCCCGAAGACCGGGTTTTAATGTATGGAGCAACCGCTGCGGAAATGAAAAAAATAAATTTTTCCACCAGTGATAAACTGCCGCAGCTTGTCGTGAACGCCGGTAAAAATTTTGCTCGCTTATTGAAAGAAATAAAACCTTCAATGACCCTGGTCGACGGCCTTTACGGTATGGAGGGAAAAGGCCCGGTAAAAGGGAGCCCCGTTTTCCACGGCTTTGCCATCGCGTCGGAAGATGTCGTCCTGGCCGACGCTTTAACAACCTACATTATGGGTTTTGAAGTCGATGACGTATCCTATATAACCTTTGCCTATCGTGAGGGCCTGGGCAACAACAGGTGGCAAAACGTGATTGGCGTCGACCCGCCCCAGGTAAAATTCCCCTATCGCCCGCATCCTTTCTTCCAGCGTCAGAAACAATGGAGACGTCTTAACCATAACCATACAAGAGATAATGGAAAAGAAAAATATGAAGGAAACCATTAGTAAAAAAATCAAGTTACTAAAATCGGGTGAGCTGTCGGAAGCGGATTTCCTGAAATCGCTGCAAAATTTGCCCTATCACAACATGGGTAACATCAAGCTCGATTTCCACAGGAAAATCCGGCGGGGTTTACCGGAAGTCATCTACGGCAGTGGAAAAAGTAACGAACAATTGGAAAAAATCATAAAAAAATTCGAAGAAATCGAGGAAGATATTTTAATCACCCGAATCACTGCCGAAAAATATGAACGCTTAAAAGGTTCTTTCCCAAACCTGGTCTATCACCAAAAGGCGCGGCTTGTCACCTTTGACAGGGAAGCGGAGATAAAACAAAAGGGCCGGGTACTGGTCCTTTCGGCCGGTACTTCGGACGAAGGGGTGGCGGAGGAAGCCTATGTATCCGCGGTCTACTTAGGAAATAAAACGGAAAAGGAGTATGATGTCGGGGTGGCCTGTATCTCACGGATTCTCGATCTCCAGGACCGGTTAAACGGTTACAATGTGATTATCGTGATTGCCGGCATGGAAGGGGCGCTGCCCTCGGTAGTTGCCGGTCTTACCTCTACCCCGGTCATTGCCGTTCCCACGTCGGTAGGGTACGGAGCCAATTTCAGCGGCCTGGCAGCCCTGTTAGCGATGTTGAATTCCTGTTCCGG
>JAGLQA010000609.1 GCA_023137075.1 Candidatus Aminicenantota bacterium | reverse complement strand
ATCCTGTTAAAAATCGAAATCGATTTCCGGGGTCTTGATAGTGGGATTAACAACTCGGTAAGAGAGACCGACATCCACTAAACGGATCTCTTTATTACGGCCCACCTGGTCCATGATTTGCAGCAGGTGGTCCGCGAACTGCTGTGCCGTTTCTGGTTTGAATAATTCGGTGGAGTATTCGAGCATAAATTTCAGTTCATCTCCGGCCTGGCCGGCCCACAGCAGCATATCAAACTTGGCATTCTTATACCGGAATCCACCGTAACGAAAGGTCAATCCTTCCACGGCAAATCCCGGCTGTTCATAGTTCTGCACATTAATGCAGACATCAAATAGGGGATTTCGGGAAGTATCCCCTGCCAGGTTTAATTCATCTATCAGCATCTCGAATTGCAAGTCCTGGTTTTCAAAAGCCGCCAGGGTAACGGTTTTCACTTTTTGCAGAAAATGGACATAGGGGATTTCCGGATCGGGGTAATTCCGTATGGCCAGCATATTGACAAACATGCCGACGATATCCTGTAAATCAGCATGGGGCCGGCCGGCAATACTACTGCCGATTACTATGTCTCCTATCCCGGTATACTTAAATAACAACACGTTCAGGACAGCTACCAGGTTCATGAACAGCGTGGCCCCGGCAGCGGTACCGGCCTCTAAAAACCGGGAGGTTTTTTCTGGGGGCAGGCGGAACAGGTGCATATCTCCCGCAAATGTGGCCACTTCCGGCCGGGGATAATCGGAGGGCAATCTCATCTCCGGAACGCCGCCGGAAAATACATTCAGCCAGTAATCACGCTGCCGGTCGATTATCCCGGAATCGAACAACGCATTCTGCCAATGGGAAAAATCCCGGTAGCCGGCCCGCAGCGGCGATAGCTCTTCCCCATTGATCAGGGTAAACAGATTTTTGTGTAAGATGGCCAAACCGGTGGCATCGGAAACGATATGATGAATATCGAATAACCAGAGGTGCTTTTTGGATTCCAACTTTACCAGTTCAACCCGCATCAGGGGAGGCCTGGTGAGATCAAATGGACGAACGAAACGCTCGATGATTCGGGATTCGCTTCCGGTAGTTTCCTCACCTTCTTCCCTGCGTAAGGAAAGGGCAAAGGTCACCTCCCCGGGATCATGAATCTTTTGTGCCGGTTGTCCGTCTATTAGATGAAAGGTGGTGCGCAGGCTTTCCTGCCGCCGGATCAATGCCCGGAACGCATCCTCGAAGGCCCGGATACGGCTCTCATCAATACTGCCTTCGACTATCAGGATATTGGGGATATTGTAAAACACACTTTCCGGCTGCAGTTGCTGCAGGAAATAGAGCCGTTTCTGGGCGGAGGATAAAGGATAATATTCCCGCTCTTCAACCGGCGCTATCGAGGCATAGATACTCTCCTTGCCGCCGGCTGCCCATTCGGCCAGGCCGCGGACCGTGGGAGTAGTGAAAAAGTCGGTGATAGATAATTCCACGTTGAAGGTTTTTTGGATTTCTGAAATTACAGTCAAGCCTTTCAAAGAGTCGCCGCCCAATTCAAAAAAGTCATCATCAATTCCTATATTACCGATTCCCAAAACTTGCTGCCAGATGGCTGCCAGCTTTTCTTGGGTCTTATTTTCCGGCGCCGCGTAATCGCTGCTGATTTCAGGCCGGGGATGGGCCGGTTCGCCGGATTCAACGAGGGTCGCGGTTGCCATGGCGGCTTTTTTCTCTTCCAAGCGACTCAAACGCAGCCTTCCCGGTAAATCGGTAGTGGACACCAAAACCCGGGGTGGTGAACCGGAGAGCAGGCGATAAAAGATCTCCACGCCTTCCTTAGGCCGGATACCTTCTTGCAGGGGGTCAACACTTTTTTCTTCGATAACAGCCTGCCGCCCGACGACTCCGGGAGACACTGTTATAAGAGTGAATTCCTCTACCTCTACCACCGGATGCCCCTGTTCATCGGTTATAATGATATTAAAAGCCAGGTTCTTCCTGACTGAATCCCCTTCCGTGGGGTTGGGTTTGGCCCGGGAGTAACTGAAAATTCTTCGGGGCAGGGCGCCGCTTACCCGCACCCGTTTAAACAAAAAGGGCAGCATCGGTTCCGTAAGCGGATAACTGCCCACTAAGAAGGCGGTGGCTGTGTCCAACAGGGCCGGGTGCAGCCTGTAATCCTTAAGATCGGAGATGAAATCTTCTGGTAATTCCAGCTCGGCCAATCCCTCTTCCACGGCGAGAATCTGGCTGACTGCGTTATTCCAGCGGGGACCGACCTTTAAATATTCTTTCCGGGCAAATTCGGCGGCCCTCTTTTCGGGTTTTGGTACAACCTGGGTTTCCAACCGGGCTTTTATTTCCTCTAAGTTGAAAGAAGAAGAGACCGTTTTTTCGTCACTCAAGGCGGCGATTCTGCCCCGGGCATGCTCTTGCCAGGTATCCCCCCTACCCTCGGCCCTGCTCCTGATAGAAAAGGCAAAGCCCTTTTCTTCCTCTTCCAATACCGTGTGAATGGTCTTTTGCTCATCTTCATCGAGGGAGAGAGGCGCCAGCAGCATAAGGTCGGAAATCTCAAATTTATCGCTACCGCTGTGATGGGTGAAAGCTGCACCGGCCATTTCCAGGTAAGCGGTCCCGGGCAGGGTGGCTTTTCCCAAAATGCGGTGGCCATCCAGGACCCAGAAACGCCCGGCATAAAAACGGCTGATGTAAAGATGACGAGCGGCTCCCTCGCGGATATAAAGGTCTATCAGGGGATGGGCCACCGGTTTTGCCCCGGCAAGCTGCTCCACCGCTGTCACGGCCATGCCTACTTCCTGCCAGGAATCCCAGTTGACGGCAAGGGTGAAAGTACCGGCAGCGGCTGTATGATAAAAGGCAAAAGCGTCTAAAAAACTGTTAGCCGCGCAATAGGCCACCTGTCCGGCGGACGCCAATTCTGAGCTAAGGGAGGAACACAGCAGGAAAAAATCCAATTCCAGTGATTTGAGCAGGTCGCTCAATATTAAGGTGCCCGCTATTTTGGGAGCCAATACCGCCTGGCTCTGCTGCCGGCCGCGCACCTGGATCAAGCCGCCGTCAGCCAGGCCGGCGGTATGGATTACACCGTTTATGGTACCGAAACGCTCCCGGGCTTGCTCTATCACGACCCGCATCTCTTCCGGTTCGGCAGCATCGGCCGGGCATACCAGTAGCTCGGCACCGTGCTGTTGCATCTGCCGCAGGTGCTGAATCTTCAAACTGGCAGGGTCCCCGGGAATGTCTTTATGCGCGTCTAACCACTGGTCCCATTCCGCTTCACCGGGGAAACCGGGCCTGTCGGTCAATACTAACCGGGCCTGCCGGTCTTTTGCCAATTCGGAGGCAAATGTCAGTCCCATACC
>JAGLQA010000608.1 GCA_023137075.1 Candidatus Aminicenantota bacterium | reverse complement strand
CATCTTCAATGACGAGTATTTTCTTCTCTTTCATAATCACACATAAATATAGTATTTATCAGGCAAATTTTCAACCATTCTTTCTTCTGAGCAACCTTTTATTCAATGCCTGCCGGGTTAATCCAAGAATTGAAGCCGCGATCCCCTGGTTGCCCTCCGCAAATCCTAAAGCTCTTTCAATTAGATACTCTTCCGCTCGTTTTAAGGTGGGAAAACTATCTAAATATTGGTCAATAGCTACCGAGTCTTCGGCCTCTACAGAATCCTCTTCTAAATCTTCCCTTTCTAAATCTATGACATTCTTGAAGCTTTTCATAGATAACACGCCCCCTTTATGCCTGGAGACTGCGTCATATATAAGCGCCTGCAGTTCGCGAACATTTCCCGGGAAGTCATAAGTTGATAAAAGAGTAATTAATTCCGGTGGGTGAGTGGGAATTTTCTTCTTAAAAGATTTGGAAGCATCCTTGAGGAAATAGTGAAGAAGAACGGGAATATCTTCCTTTCTTTCTCTAAGAGGAGGAATATTAACCTGGTGCGCAACAAAACGATAGTAAAGATCTTTCCTGAATTTACCCTCCTTCACCAGAGTTTTCAAATCTCTATTTGTGGCAGCAACAATCCGGCAGTCGGTTTTCTCAGGTAAATCGGCCCCTAAAGGATAATATTCCTTTTCCTGGATTAAACGGAGTAACTTTATCTGGGATTGGGCATTTAGATCTCCGATCTCATCAAGAAACAAAGTGCCTCCTTCCGCCTGGGATATTAATCCTTCCCTATGTGAGGAAGCGCCCGTGAAGGCCCCTTTTTTATGCCCGAATAGAGTGTCGGTGAACATCGAATCATCCAGCCCGGAAACACTGACCGCAACAAAGGATTTATTCCCGGTACCGGAAAGGTTGATAGCTTTTGCGATCAACTCTTTTCCCACACCTGTCTCTCCTGTTATCAATACCGGGAACGGCGAATCTGCAATGGCTTCGATATATCTAAAGATTACAAACATCTTTTTGCCGGCCGTTATGAAATGAGAAAATGCCGCCTCGTTCCGTAAATTTTCGGTCAGCAGGGATTCCTTCAGAGCCGACACTTCATTTTCAAGATTCCTGATATCAAGGGCTCTTTTAATACTTGAAATAAAACGGTTTCGTTCAACCGGTTTTACCAGGTAATCCCGGGCCCCATTTTGCATACATTCAACCGCCGTTTCGATCTCATCCGTGGCAGTTGCGACAATGACCGGTATCTCCGGGAAATCCCGGGTGATATCTTTTAAGAGGTCTTGACCTGGTATAAAAGGCATAGTTAGATCAAGAACGATTACCGATACTTTATGTTCGGAGAGAAAGGGGATAACCATGCGGGGATCTTCCAGCGTGGCTGTATCTTTTATGCCTGCGCTTTTAAGCATAAAACTATAGCTTATTAAAACCTGTGGTTCATCATCGACCAGAAGGCTCGATACTTTTCGAGATTCCGAATCACTCATCGCTTATCTCCTTGGCGTGAAGTAGGCATACTGATAACGACTTCCGTTCCTTTCCCCGGTTCAGAAAAAACATCAAGTGAACCGTGATGGTTTTTCATTATGGAATAGGAAATATACAGTCCTAACCCGGTGCCATCTTCATTTTTTTTAGTAGTAAAAAAAGGCTCCGTAATACGCTCAAGTACCGCCTTATTCATACCTGTCCCTTCATCCTTTACCTTTACTTTGATAAAACCAGACTCCTTATCAAGTAAAGATGAAAGGTGGACGGCAGATTTCCTATTGGGTAGAGCTTGAAGCGCATTTTGCACAACATTGATTATCACTTGTTCTATCTGCTGGGAATTGCCTACAACCTCCGGAATATTCTCCCCCAACTCCAGTCTAAAGGCATTGGTATGGTTTTTTATCTGTTTGTTCAGGATTGAAATTGCAAAATTGATTACTTTATTAATATCTATCCTCCCCATTTGTCGGGTATCTTTCTGACGGCTGAAATCCTTTAAACCGCTTATAATATTACTGATCCTGACAGCGCCTTCAATATTGCCGGTTAATATCCGGGGGACCATATCTTTTATTTCAGTGAATGATACCCCTCCTAAAAAAAAATTCCCCTGGCTCTCATAGTATTTTTGAAACACTTTTTCCGCATCTTTCCAGATTTCCAGCATTGTTTGCGAATTAGCCAGTAAAAAATTTATAGGATTATTTATCTCATGGGCAATACCTGAAACAAGGGTTCCTAAAGAAGTCATCTTATTGGCCTGGATCAATTTTCTCTGGATAAGTTTTTCTCTCTCCTCGATCTCCACTTGCTTCTGTAATTTCTTGTTTGCCTCTCTCAAATCCAGGATAGTCTTATTTAATGCCTCTGCATACTTTTTCAACTGCTCATGGGCAGCTTCCAATTCTTCTTTCTTTTGCGTTTCAGATTTATAGATTTTTTGCAGATCCTCGGCATATTTGATTAATTGACTTTTATCGGGATCGACTTTCATCTTTGCCACTTCATATCGGTATGTTAATATTTTTTATAAAATCAGTTAAGCCCTCACGGCAGATAACCGCTTTTTTTCTTACCATTCATATCTTTACCAAAATTAATTTATCATATACGAAAAGAATTTTCAATCTTTTTCCGGATATTCTAATGCAATTTGCCGGAAGGTATCGCTTACTTTGACAAAAGTTTGAAGCATAACCGGATCAAAATGTCCCGGATCCGTTTTGCCGTCACCCTTTGTTATAATTTCTACAGCATTTTCATGAAGAAAAGACGGTTTGTAATACCTTTTACTGATTAAGGCATCGTATGCGTCAGCCAGAGCCATTAATCTACCTGATATAGGAATCTCTTCTCCTCTTAAGCCTTGAGGATAACCGGTACCGTCATATTTTTCGTGATGGGTGTAGGCAATCTCTCGGGCTAACCGTAAAAAGGACCGGAAGCCAAGCTTTTCTTCCGATCTCAAAATGATATCTTTTCCATATATGGTATGCCGTTTCATCTCCTCCCATTCTCCTGGGTTTAGTTTTGTAGTTTTTAAAAGAATACTATCGGGAACGGCCACCTTCCCAATATCATGCAGCGGGGCAGAAATATACAGCCAGTATATTGTTTCATCATCAAAAATTTTTTTAAACTTTAGATGATTTTTAAGATGTCCCGCAAGTATCCTAACATAGTTTTGGGTTCGTTTGATATGACCTCCCGTATCGGGGTTTCTATATTCTGCCAGTATACCCATACTTTCAATGGTTATTTCCTGGATGAAACTAAGTTCGCGGATACTCTCCCTGACGAGATCCTGGAGATTGTCCCGATGATTCTTCAGTTCTAAGTGAGTGCGAATCCTTGCCATCATAATGGGGGGGCTGAAGGGTTTAGTGATGTAATCCACTGCTCCCAGATCGAAGCCTCTGGTTTCATCGATGACTTCATCCCTGGCAGTCACAAAGATGACCGGTATATTTCTGGTAGAGCTATTTTTTTTCAATTGCCGACAGACCTCATAACCATCCATCTCCGGCATCATAATATCCAGAAGTATCAAGTCAGGGGGATTAGGAGACAAGGCAATTTTTAACGCTGTCTTACCTCTGTCAGCAACCTTAACCTTATAATCATGACCTAAGATCCCGATAAGTGCATCAATATTCTCAGGAATATCATCTACAATCAAAATAGTCTTTTTAGATTGATTATAAAACATCATAAACCTCCTATTTTATAAAATACATATTTCTCAAAAACTTTTCTTTCGAATAGGACACGTTCATCTCACTCTATTCATTAATTTTGACTCGATCTCTAGAACTTTCCGATGAGCTTTTTCAAAATCGTATCGCTTTATCCCTTCTTCAAGATTCTTATTCTCGGCTTGAAAACCCGAATCAATCAATAAATGCCGGAGATTGGCATAATAATCAACCGCTTCGGATTCATAATTCTTCAATAGTACCTTAAATTCGCCTAACCGGTTTTTCAATTCTTTTAAATCCACTTTCTGTTCTTTAGTTTCAGGGAACTTTACTTGCATCTGAATAATCCCGGTCCGATCAATTTCTTCTAACAATTGCTTAAGGCTTGAGCTCACATTTTCTAAATGAATATCAACATCTTTTTCCTTCCCTTCTTCTAAAGAATCCTCAAGTTTACCGGCGTTAAGCCGCAGTTTTTCTGCACCTATAATCCCGGCCACTCCTTTCAAACTGTGAGCCAGACGAATGGCGTCCTTTTTTTTCTCCGAATCCAGCATTTTTTTTAATTCATTAATGAAAGAGGAATATTTCCCCCTAAATTTTTGTAGCAATTTAATATATAACTCCTTGTTGCCAGCAACGTGCTTTATACCGGCTTCCAGGTTAATTTCCGGGATTGAACTTTTTTTGGGTTTTTCGGTCTTTTCTTTTCTCTTTTTTCTTGAAATTGTCATTGTAACTTCAGGTCTTATCAATCTAATAATTACAGAATACAATTTTTTCGGATCAACAGGCTTGGTGATATAATCATTCATACCGGAGTTTAGACATTTATCCCGGACTTCCTTAACTGCGTGAGCGGTCATGGCAATAATCGGTAATTTCTCGAAGCTGCGGATTTTGCGAATTTCCTTAGTGGCCTCATACCCATCCATAACCGGCATCTGCAAATCCATAAGCACTATATCGAAACCTTTTCTTAAAACCGCTTGTTTTATCTCCTGTACAGCTTCCAGTCCGTTAGCGGCAGTAGTTACCTGTATACCTTCGTTTCCCAGGATTTCTACTGCCACCTGGCGATTAATTTCGTTGTCTTCTACCAACAAGATGCGAACACCGCGGATAGACTCTAATTCGATGGATGACAACGTTGTTGTCTTGCGATCTTTTTTCTTTCCAACCTGGAGACCAAACCTGGCAGTGAAAAAAAATGTACTGCCCTTTCCCGGTTCGCTCTCCACCCAGATATCTCCACTCATACTCGCCACAAGGGCTTTGGATATGGAGAGACCCAGACCGGAGCCCCCATACTTTCTGGTAGTAGAGGAATCAACCTGTGAGAAGGATTGAAACAGCCTGGCTATCTGTTCTTTGGTCATGCCGATACCGGTGTCCTTCACTGAAAACTTAAGGGTAACCGATTTCTTAGCCTTTTTTACCAGTTCGGTTATTACCACGATTTTCCCTGAATCTGTAAATTTCACCGCATTGTTGGTAAGGTTCAGTAGTACCTGATTCAACCGCAGAGGATCGCCCACCAGGTGGATGGGAACATCCTTTGCCTTGTTTAAAACCAATTCAAGTCTTTTTTCCCGGGACTTGATCCCTATTGTATTTGATAGATATTCCAGTACATTATCCAGGTCAAAATCAATAGACTCTATGACTAATTTTCCTGCCTCAATCTTGGAAAAATCCAGGATGTCGTCGATAATCCCCAGCAGGTTTTTGGCTGAAGACTGGATTTTATCAAGGTAATCTCCCTGTTTTTTTGAAAGTTTTGTTCGTCCCAATAGGTAGATCATCCCCATAATAGCATTCATTGGTGTCCTAATCTCATGGCTCATGTTGGCAAGGAACTCGCTTTTAGCCCGGTTTGCCATATCAGCCTCTTCCTTAGCTTGTCGCAAATCATCATCAAGCTTTTTCCTCTCTGTGATATCTCCTTTTACAGCCACAAAATGCGTAATCTCTTTTTGATTATTCAGAATCGGTGAAATGGAGGCCGATTCCCAAAATATTTCTCCATTTTTTTTTTTATTTTTAAACTCCCCTCTCCATATTTTACCTGATAAGATGGTATCCCAAAGATTTTTATAATAAGAGTCTGGCAAATCACCTGACTTTAAGATGCGAGGATTCTGACCGATAGCCTCTTCTGGCGTGTAACCGGTTATTTCGGTAAATGTTGGATTAACATATTCAATATTTCCCTTTGGGTCAGTGATTACTACTGCTGCAGGACTCTGTTCCACCGCTTGAGAAAGTTTTTGAATTTCCTGGAGAGACTCCTCTAACTTAAAAAAGGCAGCTTCGGCTCGCAGCTTTTGCATGTTGGCATCCTGCATTATGTTCAAGGCAGCTTTTCGAGAATTCTCAAGGTCTTTGGTTCGTATTTTTACCAATTCTTCCAGGTTTTCACGATGCTTCTTTATTTCTTCAATCGCGATGCGTAACCGTGATTCGCTTTTTTTTAATGCTTCCTCAGCATGTTTTCGTTCTTCGATTTCTTTCGATAAATCCCTGGTACGTGTTTCAACCCTCAGTTCAAGTTTATCTTTGGCCTTCTTATGTTCCTCGATTAGAAGAGAGTTTTTAAGGACAATAGCACCAATTTTGGAGAGGATATCCTGCATTTTTATGGTCGAATCAAAAAGTGTTTCTTCTAATAAACCCAACATGAAAATAATCCCAATCTGTTCAACACCAACAGCAAGGGGAGCTGCAACTGAAAGATTATATCCATGACGCTTGAGGATAGACTCGCCCTGTCCTTCATCTACACCAGCACGCCACAGCGTCATTTGTGACAGGGTTAAGGAAATTTTAACTAATTGTTCAAAATCCTTAGTCTCAGTAAATTGCCGCCGGCGTTCCGGATGAATCCCCAAAATACGATAACCTTTTTCTCTTTTTCCTCTTTTAATGCGTTGTATCAAAATAACAGTACGCGCGCCGCTTAATTCACGAATTCCGTATAAAAGTTTTTTAATCGTTTCTGTATAATTCTCAGATTTTTCCAGGATAGAAGCGACTATATCCAATGTCATTATTGCAAAGGCTTGTTCATGTCGCTGATCATACTTTATTTTCATTCGTTTTCCTCTCATTTAAAGGTACATACTTTTTTTAACATCATTTGTCTTTCCACACAGGCGGATACTTTTGTTTGCGTCCGAATTCTTTACATAATCGATTAACTTCTTCCTTCATTTCAATAATTTTTATTTCCCTGTCAACCATTGCTTTATTAAACATTTCCAGTTCCTCTGTTCGTTTCTTCAATTCTTCTTCAGCCTTCTTTAGCCCTGAGATGTCGGTGAAGCTCACAAGTAAAAATTTTATACTTCCGAGTCGGATGGGGACAATGGACTTTTGGATGGGGATCTCTCTACCGTCTTTTGTTAATAAAATCTCTTCGGAAACCTCCGACTTCCGATCCGGATCGCTAACCGGACACTTGCCCTCCTCAGAGGGATATACGAAGCTGTGGCATATTTTACCGAAGATCTTTTCCCTGGGAATGCCTACAATTTTTGAGACGTATTCATTGACGTGGAAGATGTGTTGCGTCTCAGGATCGACGAGCATGACTCCCATTTGCATAGAATCCATTATAACTTTAAATTGGATCTCGTTCTCTTTAATCGCCTCCTCGGCCTGCTTGCGATCTGAGATATCATCCAGGCTGACCAATACCTTCTCTTCGTCTTGAAATTTGAGATAGGTAGTAGATATTAAAAAATAGCGTTTATATAGAGTGTCATTATCTAAAATTTTTAATTCAACCTCAACTTTGTATAAATTTCTTTTTGTTTTAAACGTTTCTTGAACGGTATTACATACCGGGCATTTCATACAATCGTCACTTTTACAGCATCCTTTATCAGTATATGCGTTTATACACTGGAAAACTTCTCCAACGAGTAAACCAAATAAGTCCTCTTTTTTTCTTCCCACTGATTTAATGCCTGTATAGTTAATATTTTCTACTCGTTCATCTTCATTAACAAGGATCATTATAATTGCGGCATTGTTAAAAATCGTGTTTAGTGTTTCCTTTTGTTCATTTAAAGCGATCTCGGCTTTCTTACGCTCGGTGACATTCAGAAAGCTCCACACACGGCCGGTAGCTTTCCCTTCGCGAATGAGTGGGCTTGAGAAGCGTTCAAAGATTCGGGCATCTCTGAAACGGAGGGTGTCGAAACTTTCTTTGTCAGATTTATAAAGTTCCTGTACTTTTTTTAAGAATTTATCGGGTTCCTCCAACTGGTCAAGCACGTATTGGAGCAGCTTATCATCATCTCGTGTGGCAACCAGTTCCTCCGGGATGTGCCACATCTCAGCGAAGCGGTTGTTGGAATCGATTATCCGACCTGTTTCATTAACAACCAAAATGCCATCAGCAGTGGATTCCAGCGTGGCTCTTAGCAGCACCTCACTTTCACGCAGGGCTGCTTCAACTTGCTTGCGCTCCTCAATTTCTTTTTGAAGTTCTGTAGTACGTTCTTTCACCAATTCCTCGAGATGCTCCTGGTATTTAATTATTTCCTCTTCATCTCGTGTGCGTTCGATTTCGTGAGCGGCACGCACACCTACAATCTGCAGGACAGATTCCACAAGCTGAGGATTTTCTAACGGCTTCTTTCCTACTACTGCTAACAGACCTATAGCAGTGCCTCCGGAATCCCAGAGTGGAATCCCGGCATAGCATTCTGCCTCCATATCTACAAACATCCTGTTTTTGTGGAAAAGCTGTTTGAGGTCAGATAGATAGCAATGATATCCCTTTCTCAGCACAGTCTCACAAGGGGTAAATTTCAGGTCATACTCAATGTCCGGAACAATCTCTCCCATTGCATAGAATCCTAGGGTTCTTACTCTTTTCCCACCGGAAAGAACTTCATCTATAAAAACATACTCCATGCCCAGGCTTTCACCAAGAAACACTGCCAAAGAATGGAAGAAACCTTTCTTTTCCCTTGTCCAACCACGCCTTGCAATGAAAAAGAGGGCATCTTCAGCCTGTTTCTTTTCAATGCGAATACGGGCTTCTTTCAATTCTCTTTTTACAGCAGGGACCAGCCTGGTCAGGTTATCCTTCATAATGTAATCTTGTGCCCCGGACTTCATAGCTGTCACAGCGATCTCCTCACCAATAGCTCCGGATATCAAAATAAAAGGGATATTCTCATTTCTTTCCCTGACTAACTTTAAAGCATCGATGCCATTGAACTCCGGCATGGAGTAATCGGAAATGACAATATCCCACGACTTTTCTTTAAGTGCTCTCACCAAAGACCGGCTGTTATCTACCCTTTTATATTTCGGATCAAATCCCCCTTGCCTGATTTTCCTGATTACCAATAAGGTATCATCCTCCGAATCTTCGACGACCAATACCTTTAGTGAATCTGGCATTTTAATTCTCCTTTTTTCAGTACCCGGATAATCGCTCCGGGAACTAAACGTTAAACTTCTCCACTCACTTATTCAGCCCAAGGGTAAAATAAAACATGGCTCCTTCATTCACTTTCCCTTCAGCCCAGATGCTTCCGTTGTGGCGGTGGATGATGCGCTGGACGATTGCCAGGCCAATGCCGGTACCTGGGAATTCTGATAAGCTGTGTAATCGCTGGAATATCCCGAACAGCTTCTCTGAATATTTCATGTCAAAGCCAACACCATTGTCCCGGATAAAATAGACTATCCGGGAAACCTCTTTTCTTTCCGATTCTTTTAATACACCAAATTCTATAAGGGTCGGGATCGTCTCTTTTGTGAATTTCCAGGCATTATCAAGAAGATTTGTTAAAGCTGTTTTTAGCATTTTAGTATCCCCTATGACGGATACTGAGGGAGCGATGATAAACTCCCCTTCCCGATGCGGCTCCTTTTTCTGAAATCCGTAAAGGATATTACTGATTATACCGCTCATATCAACAGTTTCGACCTTCATTTCAACTTTAGAAATGCTTGCCAGGTTTAAGAGATCGTCAATCAGCCTGGCCATTCTATCAACTCCTGCACACATTCTATGGATATAA
>JAGLQA010000607.1 GCA_023137075.1 Candidatus Aminicenantota bacterium | reverse complement strand
TATTTGGGGAGGTTTCTTTTTAAGTAACTCTATGATAATATGTTGCAGACTTTGTTCTAACTTTTCAAAATGGTAGCTTAAATCTGCTTTTGATATGTTTTTACTCTTTAAAGCGTCAATTTCTGTTGATATGCTCGATATATCCACATTCTGCTGAAATTCTTGTTTTAAAATTTCTAAGATGATCTCTTTCACATCCATTTTAGCAAGCAAATAATTACGGTAGATAGCCAGGCAATCTACCACGATGTTTGCCATTTCTTCTTTTTGTAAAATTTTTGAATCATGCTCATCGGAAAATGTCATAAGGAAACGCTGTGCAACTTCCGCATGGAATTCCTTTGAATCTATCTTTTTTAGAAATTCTTCTTTTTTTTCTTTTGAAATTCCCGGATGAAAAATTTCCAGAATTTTTTTTTTATTTTTATACACGATTTTATCTTGCAGCGTCTGTAGAATTTGTTCTTTTTGTTGATCGCCGGAGTTTTTTATTTTTCCCCTGTGGTTTTTAAAAGCTTTCAAAAGTGATTCTATGAGGATTTTACCCAGGTTTGTTTTGGTTAGAGAAAAATCCCATTTTTTTAGCTTATTACTGGTGAGCCCGGCAACCACGCTCAAAGGAAAGCCAAGTAAAAAAAGTGTAATTGGATCCATTATGGACCTCCTTTCAAAATAAAATTTCCGAAAGTGAAAAGAACCCTTAAATTTGTCAATTCGGCTTTTCTATTATCATTGCCTTGTATGACCTATTCTCTTTTTCCTTCCTCCGTTATTATATCATATTTAATTTAGAAAATTCAAATTATTTGGGATGGATTTTAAAAAAGTCGTATTTGGGTGTTGATTTATAGCAAACTAAGAAATGAGGAAGTTTCGTTAATTTTTATCAAACCGTAATCAGGCCTAATTCCTGAAAATATCGTTGGATGTGTTCGAAATCTCTATCTTTGCATAACAATGAGTTAGAGTTTTTGACAGGAATCAAAACCGTTAAAAAAGTCACCCAAGACTGAATATTCAACAAAGATCAAATCCGCGATCTCCTCATTCTTGGCAATAAAAAATACCCTGGGAGATGAATTCTATGCCATTACAAGGCGGTAAATTTTGAACTTTTTTGCGGTTTGGTAGTATAATAATATTCTGGAGGTCAAAATGAAACGTTCTTTTATATTTTTTTTATTGGCTCTTTTTGTGGTTGGCTCACTGTGTTTTGGAGTAGTAAAAAATTCCGATAAACCATTAAAAGGGGAATGGGATTTTAAAGCCCGGAAAGTATGGCAAATAGAAGGTTATAATGATGAACTGCTGGCTATGGCGCAAAAGTTTGCCGTTCATGATAATGGCGATATTTACCTTTTCGACCGTAAACACTTCAAGATTTTCGTTTTCGATAACCAGGGTAAACCGAAATTTACCTTCGGTAAAAGAGGAGAAGGCCCCGGAGAAATAAAATACGCCCTAAGTTTTTACCTGGTTGGCAAGTACCTGGTTGTCTCCGACCTGGGTAAAATCCATTATTTCGGTTTAGATGGAAAATTTATAAAATCGGTTCCAACCCATTCGACTATAGGTATGGCGCCATTATTGTTTATCGATGAAAACCGCTATGTAAAAACCAGGATGGGGGAGGGATTGAACTCTGCCCAGGAAGCTCTGGAAATTCTCAACCTGAATACTAAAAACAGCATCTATTTAGAGGGAGAACCGGTTCCCACCGATGAAAAAAGCGTCAATAGAGGTGTAATGGTGCGGATTAGTATCGGTAACGCGGAGATGGAGCGATCTCCCGGTTTTGTTGCCGGGGAATTTGGCGGCAAACTTTTGTGGGGGAAAAATGACACCTACCTGGTCAGGGTCTGCGATTTTTCCGGCAAAGAACAATTCGTCTTTTCCGTTGAAGGCCGGAAACTGAAAAAACTTACCCAAAAATATAAAGAACAAATCGTCGGCCGCATGAGATTTCGCCTTTCAGGCGGTCCGTCCCCGGAAGAGATAAAAAAGCGGTTTATAAGCCGGATGCCGGATGAATGTACCTATTTTTCTCAAATTGCAAGCGGTCCAAAGGGGTTGATATACGTGTATGTGTCCGACGCGGTGCGGGAAAAGGGACAGGAGATTGACATCTTTTCTCCCACCGGCGAATACCTGTATCATGCCGATATCGATTTCCCGGAAGCGACGCGTATTGTGGCCAACGGTATTGTTTTTAAAGGTGATTTTTTATACGTGGTGGTGGAAGAAGAGTCGGGAGACTTTAGCTTCCGGAAATACAGTATCCGAACGCCGCCTGAACCCCCCGTAAAAAAATAAGTTTTTTTTCGAAATCTGTCTAACCTTCGTCCATGAAAAAAGTTAACTTTCCCGGCAAATATTCGTATAACTTTCTTTGTGAATAACAAAATCGGAGGTTTTTCATGAATAAGATTTCCATATTAATTCTGATTCTTTTCCTGACGGTACCATTGACAGGAAAACCGGTAAAGGCGCCTCTCCTGGCCCAAAAACCCGCCCTAAACAGCACTCATGTTGTTTTTGTGTTCGCCGGTGATTTGTGGCGGGTCCCCCGTGAAGGCGGAGCTGCCCGGAGACTTACCACCGGCCCGGGTAATGAAACAAGCCCGGTATTTTCCCCTGATGGCGCCTATATCGCCTTTACCGGTGAATATGACGGCAACGTGGATGTTTATGTGATTCCTGCCGAGGGGGGAGTGCCCCGGCGGGTGACCTGGCATCCTTATCCCGACAATGTCTTGGGGTGGACGCCGGATGGTAAGAATATTCTCTTCACATCCCGCCGTAACGCTTACTCCCGGTTTAGTGAACTTTACACCGTCAGTCGCGAGGGTGGATTTCCCGAGAAACTACCCCTGCCAATGGGCTTCGAGGGCAGTTATTCACCGGATGGCCGGCGTATCGCCTACGTCCCCCTGAGACGGGCGTTTTATGCCTGGAAGCGTTACCGGGGAGGATTGGCTACCCCGGTCTGGATTGCCAACCTGAAAGACTCCACTATCGAGAAGGTGCCCCGCAAGGATTCCAATGATTTTAATCCCATGTGGATTGGCGATAAGGTCTATTTTCTCTCTGACCGGGAAGGTCCGGTCACACTCTTTGCCTATGACCTGAAAACAAAAAAAGTGAACCGAGCGCTTAAGAACGACGGCCTGGATTTGAAATCGGCTGCCGCCGGTCCCGGGGCAATCGTTTTTGAGCAATTTGGCTCCCTGAATCTTTTTGACCTGGCCACAGGCAGTGTTCAACCGCTGCTTGTTACCGCGGCCGGGGATATGACCGGTGTGCGGGAGCGGTTTGTAAATGTGGGGCGCCGTCTCTCCAATCCCAGTCTCTCGCCCAATGCGTTCCGGGTTGTTTTTCAGGTCCGGGGCGATATTTTATCCGTGCCGGCAAAAAAAGGGGACTACCGTAATCTCACCCAAACTTCTGGGATAATGGAACGTGACCCCTCCTGGTCTCCCGACGGGAAAAACATCGCCTATTTCTCCGATGAATCGGGCGAATACGAACTCCATATCCGGCCGCAGAAGGGAAGCGGCCAGGTGGTTCGCATCGTGTTGGAAAAAAATCCTTCTTTCTATTACGCGCCGCGCTGGTCGCCCGATAATAAAAAAATCACCTATGTGGACTGCCACCTGACCCTCTGGTATGTCGATCTTGAAAAGAAAAAACCGATCAGGGTGGACCGGGACCGCTTCTATGGCGGCACCTACGATTTGGTTCCCGGATGGTCGCCTGATTCGCAGTGGTTAGCCTATACAAAACGGCTGCCCAACTACTTAGGCGCCGTATTCCTGTACTCCTTAAAAAGCGGAAAAAGCACCCAAATTACTGACGGGATGAGCGATGCGCGGATGCCGGTATTCGATGCCGGAGGGAAATATCTCTATTTTACGGCCAGTACGGACTCGGGCGCTTCTCTGCAACCGGATATCCACAGCGCTTTCCGCCCCGTAACGCGAACGGTTTACCTGGCAGTACTGTCTAAGAGCGAGCCCTCTCCCTTTTCCCCGGAAAGCGATGAAGAAAAAGGGATTGAAAAACCCGGTGCGGAATCAAAAGGGAAAGATAAAAATGCAAAAAATAAAACCAGGGCTAAAGGTGACAAGTCGGCAGACAAAAAAGCCGCGAAGGATGTAAAAGTCGAAATCGACCTGGATGGTATCCTGCAGCGGATATTGGCCGTTCCCCTACCGGCCCGTACCTATGTCGATCTTCAAACAGGAAGCGCCGGCGAGATTCTTGCCGTAGAATCCGTCCCACCGCTGCCCGGGGCATTTTTTTCTCAAGGGAATACCGTGCACCGTTACAGCCTGAAACAGCGTAAAGCCGACATCGTAACCGGTAAAATCAGGTCCTTTCAGATGGCCCGCAATGGGAAAAAATATCTCTACAAAAAACAGGGCCGTTGGTATATCGGGAGTCTCAGCCCTATGCCGTCAGCCGGTGCTCCGGCCCGTCCTCCCTCCGCAAAAGGACCGGCGGGCGGTGACGCTTTAAAAACAGGTGACATTAAGATCAAGGTAAACCCCCGCCAGGAGTGGAAACAGATGTACAACGAAGCCTGGCGCATCGAACGGGAGTTTTTCTACGATCCCAACCTGCACGGCTTAGACATAGAAAAGGCCAGTAAAAAATACGCCCCCTATGTGAAGCATATCGCTTCAAGGCAGGATCTGAATTATCTTTTTGCCGAGATGCTGGGTGAGATCACTGTCGGGCATCTGGGAGTCGGCGGCGGTGATTATCCTCACGCAGATCGTATTGCCACAGGCCTTCTCGGAGCGGATTATACAATCGAAAACGGACGCTACCGCTTTTCCCGGGTATACAACGGGGAAAACTGGAACCCCAAATTCCGGGCACCCTTGACCCAACCGGGTGTGAATGTTAAGGAAGGCGAGTACCTGTTAGCCGTGGACAGACAGGAAGTCCATGGTAAAGACAATATCTACAAATTTTTCGAAGCCAAAGCCATGAAGCAGGTTATTCTCACTGTAGGCCCCAACCCGGAAATTCAGGGATCACGGGAGGTTACGGTTGTTCCGGTTGGCAGAGAGGCCGGCCTTCGTCATCTTGCCTGGATCGAAGACAACCGGCGCTATGTGGACCGGGTGACCAATGGACGTGTGGCATATGTTTATATGCCGGATACCTTCTTCGGTGGATATACCAATTTTAACCGCTATTTTTATGCACAGGTCGGCCGTGAGGGACTAATCGTTGATGAGCGTTTTAATGGCGGCGGTGCGCTGGCTACAGATATTATCGAGCGCTTTAAACGTAAGATGATGAGCCTGGTTGCCACCCGGGACGGTGAGGACGAGGTCCAACCCCAGGGCGCTATCTTCGGTCCCAAGGTTATGCTTATTAATGAGTTTGCCGGTTCAGGCGGGGATGCCATGCCCTGGTACTTCAAAAGGGCAAAAATCGGGCCGCTGGTAGGCAAACGTACCTGGGGCGGCCTGGTAGGACGAGCGGGATCGCCTTCTCTTATGGACGGAGGTGTTGTTACGGCTCCCAGTTCCGGCGTCTGGAGCCCGGAGGGGAAATGGATTGCGGAAAATATCGGTGTTATCCCGGATGTGGAGGTTGAGCAAGATCCCGCTCTTGTCCGGCAGGGAAAGGACCCGCAATTGGATACAGCCATAATGATCGTCCTTGACGAACTGGCAAAAAATCCTCTTCATAAACCGAAGCGCCCGCCCTATCCCGACTATCATAAAAAAAAATAAACGAAATATAAAGGTGATTTTACCGTGTTTCCCCCTCCCCCGGGGGAAGCACGGTGTTCACTATTTGCCGGTTCCGTAAAATCGGTATTTTTTATAGATAAACGTTTCTTTCATTTTGGAATAAAGATAATAGTAGAGAATTTTGGGGAGCGTGACCGGGACAGGGTGAAGACAATTGGAAAAATGAAACTTTTCCGGCTGTCGTTTCGTTAATTTATAAGAGCTTTTATCTATTCACTGTAGGAGGTTTGCATGTTTAACAATTATATCAAGGTGGTTCTCAGGAATATCTCCCGTAACAAATTGTATTCCTTTTTAAATATTGCCGGGCTGGCTATAGGCATTGCCTGCTGTATCCTGATACTGCTTTATGTGCAGGATGAACTAAGTTATGACCGTTTCCATGAGAACGCAGATAGAATCTACCGGGTGAACTCACATTTTTCCATAAAAGACCGGGTTATGAATTTTGCGACCACAGCACATGTCCAGGGGCCTTTGTTGAAAGACGAGTACCCTGAGGTGGAAAACTATGTGCGCTTCAACGGCTACGGTTCTCCTCGTGTGATTCGCTACCGGGACAAACGGTTTACCGAGGAAAAATTCTTATGGGTCGATCATACCGTTTTTGATGTTTTTTCATTTAAACTTTTGAAAGGCAATCCGAAACAGGCGCTGAAAGAGCCGAATACCGTGGTTATCACTGAAGAAATGGCCAAAAAATATTTCGGGCCGGAAGACCCGGTGGACAAAAAACTCAGGATTCACAACGATACCTATTACACGGTTACCGGTGTTGTGCAGGACATACCGGCCAATTCCTATTTTCAACCCGATTTTATGGCCTCCTTCAGCTCCCTTAAATTAAAACCTTCGGGCAACGTAAGCAGTGATTTAGTCAGCAATGTGGATTACTATACCTACCTGCTGCTCAGGGAAGGGACGGGTTATAAAGATCTTGAGGAAAAATTTGCCGGCTTTGTCGATAAATACCTGACGGATCTGTTAAAAGCCCTGGGCGGCTCCGTCAGGTTTGAACTGCAGCCCCTAACCCGAATTTACCTCCATTCCGACCGGCAATTAGAATTGGAACGGACCGGTGATATCTCCTATATTTACCTTTTTTCCGGCATCGGGCTTTTTATTCTCCTGCTTGCCTGCCTGAATTTCATGAATCTTTCCACGGCCCGTTCCGCCAACCGGGCAAAAGAAGTAGGTCTCCGTAAAGTTATGGGAGCGCGAAGATCGCAGCTTATCCGGCAGTTTTTAGGAGAATCCCTGATCCTGACGCTTTTTTCCATTGTGATCGCCTTAATACTGGTTTACGCGTTACTGCCCACCTTTAACAATATCTCCGGCAAGGAACTCACCACCGGTTATTTTTCCAATCCTTACCTATTAATAGGACTCACGGGGCTTTTTCTCTTTGCCGGCCTGTTAGGTGGAAGTTACCCCGCTTTTTTCCTTTCCGCTTTCCGGCCGGTTTCGGTCTTACAGGGAAAACTGAAGAAAGGCGCCAAAGGTTCGCTCCTGAGAATAATCCTGGTATCACTGCAATTTACCGTGTCAATTGTGCTTATCATCGGTATCGTCATTATCAATAAGCAGTTGAATTTTGTCCATAACCAAAAATTGGGGTACGATAAGGATCAAGTGATTGCCTTGAGAGTACGGAATGAGGAGACTCAGAAAAAAATTGAAGTGGTTAAAAATGAATTGTTGAGACATCCTGATATTACTCATGTTTCCGCTTCTTCGAGTCTCCCTTTAGGCAGAAACAGTTTTACCGCCCATCATGTCGTAGGCAAACCGAAAGACGAGTTGATTATGTTGTATTCCCAGATTGTTGATGAAGACTTCTTAGACACCTATAAAATGAAGCTGCTTCAAGGCCGGAATTTTTCAAAAGATTATTCCACAGATCCCGGGGAATCCATTATTATCAATGAAGCGGCAGCGAAAAGATTGGGCTGGATAGATAATGCCTTAGGAAAAGAGATTGAAATTTTTATGTCCATAAATTCCATGAAAAAGTACAAAATTGTAGGTGTTGTAAAAGATTATCACTTTCAATCCCTTCATGAAAAAATACAACCCTTAGTTCTTTACAATGCCAATCCTCATGGCGGCAATTATTACCGTCTTTCTATCCGCAGTAAATCGAAAAACATCCAGGCGATCCTCTCCTTTATCGAATCGAAGTGGCGGGAATTCGATTCCAAGTATCCCTTTGAGTATGTTTTTTTAGATGACCAGTATGAATCGCTCTACCGGACAGAGGAACGTCTGGGTCAGCTTTTCGGATATTTTACGGCCCTTGCCATTATTATCGGATGTCTTGGACTCTTCGGCCTGAGCACCTTCAGTGCCGAGCAGCGCACTAAGGAAATCGGTATCAGGAAAGTGGTGGGGGCGACAATCCCGAATGTAATTTTACTCTTAGTCAGGGAATTTACGAAATGGGTCTTTTTAGCGGTTTTTATTGCCTGGCCCCTGGGATATTTTATAATGAATAAATGGCTGCAGAATTTTGCCTACAGGACAAAGTTGGGATTTGACACATTCTTGTTGTCTGCATTATTGGCCCTGTTAATTGCGCTTTTAACCGTTACCTACCAGGCAGCTAAAACGGCGCTGGCAAACCCGGTAGATTCGCTGAAGTATGAATGAGGAAAAGTCTCATTTTTTCAGGTTATTGCCGCGCACCAGGATAAGGAAAAAAAATTCTTCTTAACCGTCAATACCGTCATTTTCAAGAAGCCGGTTTTAGATAGTCGACAGCCGCAGAAATTCCCTGTTCGAAACCGGTCAATATCTTCTTCTCGTCCCGGGTCAACCGCTGCACTTCGAAATCTTCCGGCGGATAGATGATATCGATGCCTTTATGTTTGCGCTCGAAATCATCGAGAATTTGATTGTAAACCTCGTGCCTGTTTTTGATGGATTCAACTAAGTGCCTGTATTTCGGGTTTTTATAATAAAATTCAAATATACTCTTCACCCAGAAGGATTCTTCCTTCTTTCTATAACCTTTCGGCCGGGTTAGAACCACTAAGATATCCTTTTCCCGGTATCCTGAAGAAAGCGCCTTCTGAAAGGGGATTGGGGCAAGCAGGCCGCCGTCTAAGAATATCCCTTCTTTATAATGGACAAATCCCCTGTATAAATAAGGAAGCGCTGCTGTGGCTTTCAGGGCAATTAAGGGATCGTCTTTCCGGGAATTCAGGAATATAGTTTCCGGGGGGGCGTTCTCATGGACGGCAGTGGCTGAGATTAACAGGGGGCACGCGCGTCTCAATTTTTTAATATCTAAGCTTTCTCTGCCCTTAACGATGGTATCGATCATCCAGTCCAAATCAAGAATATGTTTATCCTGCCTGAACACATTGGCATAGTGAATGAACTTGCCGGTTAGAAGTTTGGTAAAAAAGGCATCCCGGGCTAAGTAAATTTGGCCGGATAAATAGGCGGCCCCGGTAAGCGCCCCGGCCGAAGAGCCGATTACCAATTTCCAGGGGCAATAATCCCGTTCGGCAAAGGCTTGCAGCACGCCCACTAAGAATATGCCCCGCATGCCTCCACCTTCGAGGACCAGGACTTTTTTTTTCGGAAAGGCGGGTTTTTTTTTAAATAATTCAAACATTCTCAGGGCGTTCATTTTTTATCTTACCGGAACAAGAAGTATTATAGCCATTCACCTCCGCAATTGCAATAGCCCGGTTGTACTCCCCTTTTTGCTAAAACGGTTATTTTAAAGGTTTTTTTGAATCGAATTGTTTGAAGGTGTGGCGCAGCCAGATGGCGGTTAACAGGGAAGCTCCCAGGTCTGCTGCCGGGAAGGCCAGGAAAATCCCTTTCAGTCCGAATAAAACCTTGAAAATCAGCACGACCGGTAGAAACACTATCACCTGGCGCGCTATGGAAAGAATAAACCCGGCCAGGCCTTTACCGATAGCCTGGTAGGTAACGGCCCCGATGATCTGGAATCCCACCAAAGGCAGCAAGGCATTGATCATTCTCAGGGATGGGATACCCTCGCTGATGACCCGCGGATCGCTGCTGAATATTTTGATGAAAAATTCGGGATAAAGCTGGATTAGGACCCATCCCAATGTGCAGATAACCGTCACCAATTTAACGGTTGTCCGGAACGCCTCTTTTACCCGGACCAGGTTTTTAGCTCCGTAATTATAACCGGCAATGGGCATGAATCCCTGGCCGGTGCCGATGATGGGCATAAAAAACATCATGATCAAGCGGTTGTTGATGCCCATGACAGCCAGGGCAAAGACCCCGTATGCTGCCAACAGGGAGTTGGTTAAGGTTATCACGAAGCTGGCGGCAATGTGCCGGGTAAAGGATGGGATGCCGGCCTTACCCGATTCTTTCAGTATCTTCCGGGTCGGACACATCTGTTTGCTTATGAATTTGAGATGGCTTTTGGGGCCCATGAAGTAAAGGAGAAGGATGAAAAGCGCAATGGTATTGGCTATAACCGTAGCCACAGCCGCACCACGGATACCCATCTTCAGGGTAAAGATAAACAGCGGGTCTAAGGCAATATTCAACAAGGTTCCGGTCAACTGAGAATTCATGGCAATATTGGGATTGCCTTCGGCCCGGGCGCATTGGGATAATATCAGGTTAAACATCATGACCGGGATGCCGAAAACAATGACGAAACCGTAATTGTAAGCCTGGGGAATAGCCCGGCTGTTTTTACCGATGATTTCCAGCAGCGGCTTTAATTGGCTGATTCCCAACAGGGTAATAAAAGCACTTAATATAAGCCCCATGAAGACGGCACTTGAAAAGGTATGGTTCGCCTGTCCATGTTGTCCGGCGCCTAAATTTCTGGCAATGTAGGATGCGGCGCCCACGCCTATTAGCAGGCCGAAGGCCAGCACGAACATTTGCAGGGGCATAATCAGGGTTAAACCGGCGATCGCCTCGGTGCCTAACCGGCCCACAAAGATGGTATCCACGACATTATAGAGGGCCATGGCAGTCATGGATATAATGGAAGGCAGGGAGAAGGAGATGATGAGGGGCAGCATTTTTTCCGTGCCCATGCGTGTGATTCGGTTATCGTTCATTTGGTTAGTATAAAGCAAAATTCTCCGGAACACAATTGGGGGGCTTTCGCATCTCCTCCATCATGCTCCGGGATAGATTTGATAGGAATTTTAGCTTATTATCGCTATTTACTCTTTTAAGCAAAGGCCATTCATGATATAATTATTGCCCGATGAATATACATGCAATGTCCATAAAAACGAAACATATGAAGAAGGAGTTACGATGAAGAAAACGTTTACTTTAATTCTGATAGTCCTCTGTTTTTCAGTTCTCATCCCGGCAAAGACTTTTACGATTACGATTCATGGCAATTATTTTACCATTGCAGATCCCGACATTTCGGATTTGTACGGCAAGAAAAAGTATTTCCCCGAGGGGAAAATATCATTAAAAATCGCCGGTAATTTTTTTGTCTGGAGTAGTTACGGCACCTTCTCATCCGGCAATTCCTGGCTGAAATGGAGCCATAAGGGATTAGAGGAAGCAGATATCGAGGTCAATGATACTTTGAACAAGACTATCATTTCCGGGGGATTGGGATATTACGTAGGGTATATAGAAAAAGACGAATTAGCCGTTAAAATAGAAGCGGGTGTGTGTAAAATAACAAACACTGAAGAAACCGTTTTCGGTGAAATTGCCGGCGGCAGCGTTATAACCTCCGAAAAAGAGACACACTCCGGGATCGGTATCAGGGGAAACCTTGGCGTTACCTACGGCTTATATAAAAACTTTTTTGCCGAAGCCATTGTCGGCTATTTATACGCCACCGCAAAAGTGGGAGATTATACCGTCAACCTGGGTGGCCTCAGGTTATCTTTAGGACTCGGTCTCAGGTTTTAACATGGGAACTTCGGATTTTGCAAAAAGGAGATGACATAATGAAAAAAATATTAACCATATCTTTTTATATAATTGTTTTATTCGCTGCCCTCTTTTTCGCCGGGTGCAAACCCGGGGAAGCACCGGCCGGGGAATTTAAGTTAACCGTTCAAACCAGCAATGGTGTTTCCGGTACACCGGTGACAGGGAATTACTACTACGATGCCGGCGCCACCGTTGTGTATGACTATACCATTGGGGAAAACTATTCCGACCTGAAAGTATCATTCGACAATGTCGAGGTGGACCATTCCGGAACAATTACAATAACCAAGGACCACACGCTTAACAGCAGTGCGGACCCGGAGTACAATATCATGGGTACCTGGACCATGGAAGAAGGATATGAAGACAACCGTTCCTTTACGGTTACGCTCGTTTTTACCGGGGATGAAGAAAGCGGAACCGTAACCGACAGCGACGGCGGAACCGGAACCTATACGATTACCAACACCACATCCATATCCTTTACCCTGGCATTCCCCAATGCAACGTTCGAGTACGTCGGCATTTTTACGGATGTGAATGTAAGCAGCGGAAGTTCCACCAGGACCAATACCGCGGGTGAGGAACTGTCCGGCAACTGGCGCGCCGAACGAACCACAGCCGCTTCTTCTGTTCAATCTGCCACGGGGAAATAGGGCGATTAGAAGAAGGGAATTTATTAAATTACCAGTAACCTTTTAAAAAAAGAAGACAGGTATTCCCGGTAGCGAAAAAACAGGTAGGCGGTAATAGG
>JAGLQA010000606.1 GCA_023137075.1 Candidatus Aminicenantota bacterium | reverse complement strand
CTAATCCCTGATCTTTTCAAACTCATCCAGGTCTCTATCCAACCCCATTTCTTTAAATAAAGCCCGCGCCATTTCAAGATATTGCTCTGCCCGGATACCGTTCAACTCGTTAAACTTACTCTCTTTCTCCGAGAGCCTCCTGCCCACCTCCATATAGGTCCTGGAGAGTTCGACCCGGGCTCCGAGATGTTCGGCGGTTTTGATGCTTTTATCCCACCAGCTTATCGCTTTGTCCCGGTTGCCTGTCAGCCAGTAATGAATCCCCATCAACTTATAGGTTTCCACCTGGATTGGGGCATATTTGGCGGCTGTTTTCACGGCATCCTTTCCACTGCGCAGCGCTTTTTTACCGTATTGACTGACTGTGGACTTTTCACCGGCATAAAGGCTCCTTTCCAAATGATAAACATCGAATAAAAACCGGCTGAGATGATAGGTATTAATATACCAGGGAACAACCTCTTTTTCCTGTAAAATGATCTCTTTCGCTTCCTGCAGCGACTTTTTCGCCCCGGCAATATCTCCCTGCAAAATCCGGATATTGGCTTTCATTCCCGTAAATATCAATACGTCGAGGATCTGGTTAATACGCTTAGATACGGATATACCGATTTCGATATCGGACAGCGCCTCCGCCAGGTTCCGGCTGAGTAATAATTGCCGGGTACTCAGGATATATCGTAATCCCCTGGAGTAATCGTTCTCATAGGTCTCGCCGAATTCGTGCAGCTTATCTATAAACAACCGAACAGCATTAAAATCTCCCTGTTCAGCCTTTAGCATGCCGCCAAATAACAAATAGTTCGGTGTAATAAATAATTCACCTTCCTGTAAATTACTATTTACCATCTCTTCATCGTATTCCAGTTCCTTGTTCCACTTCCCGGTAAGCAGGTTAAATAACATTTCATAGCTGTTGTAGGTAAAGATATTTTTCTTGTCGCCCGGTTCGATAAAACCCCTGGCATAGTCTAACAATTTCCTGGAAACACCGATGAATTTACCGGAAAAGATAAAAAGACCACTGGAGGATGAAAAAAAAGAGATACCGTTGCGCACTTTGGCCAGGTCATATTTAAACAGGGTTCTTAAAAAGCGAATCGAATCCATTACCAACCGGTAGGTATCAACGGAAGCCAGCGCGGTACCTCTCTGGGAGGATATCTCAAGAATATCGGAATCTCTTTTCGTCGGGTTCTTCTTGGCTTTACCTGACGGGAGATAGAGATTTTTTAAAATACCCAAAAAGTCGATAACAAAAAAGAAGAGAGACACAATCTTAACCTTCGGTCTTTCTAACCGCCAATATTCAAATACCTTATCGAAATGTTTTACCGCCTCGACGTAATTGCCTTTATTATGTAAAGCAAGAGCAATTTTTATTTCTAAGGCGGCAATTTTCTCAGAGTCCGCGGCGTCAACGTACTTATTCTGATACAATTTCAACGCGTCCTGGTAGTAAGATAACGCTTCGTAAGAAGCGGCTGCTTTCAACGCTTCTTCACCGGCTTTTATTAAATATTCTCCCGCTTTTTCAAGGTTCTCACCCCTGCTGTAATGCAAGGCAAGCATACCGTAAAATTCATGTAATCGCCCTGAAAATACCGATTCAATGGCATTAGCTACCTTCAAATGGAGTTCTTTCCTTTTTTTCAGTAAGATGGACTCATAGGCCACTTCATGTACCATGGCGTCCTTGAAATGGTATTCGATTTCCTCCATGCGGGTTCTTTCCCGGATAAGCTGAATCGCTTTTAAATAATCCAGTTGTTCATCGATATAGTCGGTATGCTTTGCCACTTGAGTTAACACCTTATAGAAAAAATACCTGCCAATGACCGAGGCCTCCTTGAGCAGCGTTTTGGTGACTTCGTCCAACCGGTCTATCCGTGCCATCAGCACATCGTGTATGGTTTCGGGAATCACCACGGAATCGATTTTTTTAGAAACTTTGAACTTTCCATCCTTATGTTCCAATACGCCCGCATCGATAAAGGTTCGCACCACCTCTTCAATGAAAAAGGGGTTACCTTCGGCCCGGCTTATAATGGCGGATTTAATATCCGCGGGAAGTATACTGATTTTCACCAGGTTGCGGACAAGGGTTTCACACAGTTTTCCGTCCAGCGGTAACAAATGAATCTCGGAATAAAAACTTTCGTATCTTTCCTTGATGGTTTCCAGGATCCGCTCACCCGTCTCCTGGTAGCCCGGCCGGAGCACAATAATAAAAAGAATCCGCTGCTGCTCGGCCAACCGGAAAAGTGATTCACAAAGTTCGATAGAGGACATATCGGCCCAATGCAGGTCTTCGATAATAAAAACGACGGGCTGATGTTCGGACATTTTGCTCAT
>JAGLQA010000605.1 GCA_023137075.1 Candidatus Aminicenantota bacterium | reverse complement strand
AATACCTCCCCGGCGCCTCTGGGATAGATATTACTAACAGCGGTTTCAAGTTTGGAGATGGATTCTATCTCAGTATCTTCTTCGGTTATATTGGCCCAGTTTTTAAAAACATTGATGATCGGGTGATAACTTAAGTTCTTGCCAATCGATAATGCCCGGCCCTCCAACAGCATTACTTTTTTCAGTAAATCTTTGTTTTTTAATTCGGCGAGGAGTCGTGATTTACCCATGCCGGCTTCGCCGAGCACACTGATGATGGCCCCTTCGCCATTTATGGTTTTCATTACGAATAGTTCTAATTTGTTTGATTCTTTATCTCTTCCCACCATCTCCGAATGGATCATGCTTTCGGACCCGAACTTCGGCCGGTGCATTTTTTCCTTCGTGGATAAAAGTTCAAAAATATCTATCTGTTTTGTCTGGCCTTTCAAGGTGAAGGGTTTTAATCGTTTATATTCAAAATAATTGCGGGTGTTTTTATAGGTTAATTGACCGACGTAAATCTGCCCTTTTGTGGACAAATCTTTCAATTGGGAAGACAGGGTTATCGTATCGCCCATCACGGTATAGTCTTTGGTTTTATCCTTTCCGATGGCTCCGGCAATTACCATGCCGCTGTTTATCCCGATGCGGATGTCGAGAGGAATTTTAAGATTACTTTCCCGGTCAAATCGTTGGAGGCAGTTGCGCATCTCGATGGCCGCGTTAACCGCCTGTTTCGGAGCCTCCTCGATAGCTGCCGGAACACCGAAGAGAGCTGTGAGACTGCTTTCCATGATTTTATCTATCTTACCGCCATATTTCTCAATCGCGGCAGCGAACATCTCAAAACAAACATTCATGTTTGAAGCCGCTTCTTCGGCATCAAATTTCTCCAACATCTCCCTGTATCCGTAAATCTCGGCGAAAATGACGGTTGCCTGCCTGCGTTCCGTCTCTTTCCTGACTTCTTTTTTCTTCAGCCTCAATGCCTGGGAATCTTTATGGATGCTTTTCAGCACTTTTTTTAGATCGACTAACAGTGGTTCAACGGAATGGTAGCGATTATCCCGGTCTTTTCGCAGACATTTCAAAATGATTCTCTCTAATTCCCGCGACACATCGTCGCGTAATTCGGAGGGAGGAATCGGGTTATCGTTTACGATGGCATACATGATGGCCTGCATTCCGTCATGTTTAAAAGGTAATTCTGCAGTCAGCATCTCGTAAAGAACCACCCCCAAAGACCAGATATCCGTGCGTTGATCGATCTCATTTCCCGTCAATTGATCCGGTGACATGTAGTGCACCGTACCAAGTGTGGCATACTCCTTGGTGACTTTGGTCCCTCTTGTCAGTTTGGCCACACCGAAGTCAAGAATTTTAGTCACGCCCTCTTGATTGATGATTAAATTTTGCGGTTTGATATCCCGGTGCACAATGCCCAACTTATGAGCCGCCTGTAATCCCTGACAAACCTGAATAGCGATGTCCACGATTTGTTTTATTTGCAGGGGGCTGCGGCGAGATTGGGTCAGGGGGGGCATTTTCCGGGTTTTATAATCATCAACGGCTTCCAGCGGGGTATCATGGATTTCCGACGGAGGCAATTTTTCCCTGATAGTCTCACCTTCCACGTATTCCATCGCGATATATATATCCCCACTATAGTCATTAATTTCATGGATTGTAACAATATTCGGGTTGTTTAATTTTGCGGCAGCCTGGGCCTCTAGCATAAACCGTTCCCGTGCCTCCTCATTTCGGGTTAACGTCCTGGGAAGAAATTTAAGAGCTACTACACGCTTCAGTTTTGTATCTTCGGCCTTGTACACAACGCCCATACCGCCTTCACCGATTTTCTCGATTATCTTGTAATGGGAAATGATTTGGCCGATCATTATCTTTTTTCTCTCATGCTAAAAGTTAACACAAACCTGCTAAAATTTCAAGTAAAAAAAAGAAAAAGAAAAAATCCCGATTACTACTATTTCAACCCCGTTGGTCAAACCACCGGAACATTGAATTTATGTGTGAATTAGGATAAAATGGGTGGGATGGCTAATAAAGAAAAAAAAAACAGCTATATCGGCGGTCAGAAAGACCTATTAGACAAGAAGAAAGGTGCGGTAAAAAAATACAAAGAGATGTTTTTGGGGGACGTCTCTTCTTTCTATTTTTTAAAATATGAATTGATTGTCACCCTTTTTTCCTCGACTCCCGGTGCCTTAGGTTTTGCTTTAAGAAAAATATTTTTTCGAAAATTATTTAAAAAAATCGGCAAAAATGTGGTGTTCGGCAGAAATATGACGATCCGCCACCCAAAAAAGATCGAAATCGGTGACAATGTTGTACTTGATGACAATACGGTCATCGACGCCAAGGGAAAAGATAATAAGGGCTTAAAAATCGGTAGTAACGTAGTCATCGGACGCGGCACAACCCTTAGTTGCAAAGGAGGAGATATCGAGATCGGGAATTATTCCAATATCGGGCCCAACAATATTATTATATCCGAAAGCAGTGTCAAAATCGGGGAATATGTGTTTACCGCCGGGCAGTTATATATGATAGCCGGAGGGAATCATAGTTTCGATCGCCGGGATATCCCCATCTGGCACCAGCCCTCGGTCTCAAAGGGGGGCATCCTTATCGAGGACGATACCTGGATCGGGGCGTCAGTCACTATATTGGACGGTGTAAAAATCGGCAAGGGCGCGATAATCGGCGCTGCCACCCTGGTTCACAAGCG
>JAGLQA010000604.1 GCA_023137075.1 Candidatus Aminicenantota bacterium | reverse complement strand
GCCTTGTAACGTATCAACGAATCCCTCGGGCCTTCTGCGCTTGCCTGCGGCCGAAAGGCGTGGGGAGTAAATTGGGCGGGAAATTTAATCTTATCTTCTCCCGGTAGTCGATAATGATGTCCGCGTTTTGATTGGGTTTCAACAGCTTTAACACCTTCAGGAAGGTTTTGTTCTTCTTCTTCCAGATGCGGTTCAAATGATTGGCATAAAAATTGATGAGAAACCCGTTTTTATTACCTATGATGAGTTTCCTGACTCGTTCTATTTTTGAATAGAATTTTTTATGGCTGTAAATCTGGGCCAATTGGAGTTTGAATATGGATAATTTTTTCGGTTTGAATACCACATGGTGTGCGTCATAAAGGCTCCAATCCTTAAAGAGAATCCGGTTGGCCGATTTTACCTGCTTATATAATTCGGTGCCGGGAAGAGGCGTTATCAGGAGGAATTGTGCGGAGGTTAGCCTGGAGCGGCGGGCAAATCGCACGGTCTTCTTGATGCTTTTCCAATTATCATTATCTAAGCCCAACATGAACATGCCATGGATATGAATACTGTGCCGGCGGAATATTTTAACCGCCTGGACGATATCTGTAACTTCCTGGCTTTTTTTTATCTCCTTGAGACTGTCCGGGTTGGCAGACTCGAACCCGATAAAGACGGTGCGGCACCCGGCCTGCCGCATTAGCTTGACCAGCGACTCGTCTTTTGCGGTGTCAACCCTTACCTGGGCCGACCATTTGAATTTGAAATTCTCCCGGATCATCCTGTTTAGTAATTCTCTCGTTTGCTCAGGATTGGCGGTGAAGTTATCGTCGTAAAAAAAGATAAAATGCTTTTCATTTTTATACTGCTGCAATTCTTTGATAATACTTTCGGTTGAGCGGAACCGGAACTTCTTACCAAACATCGATGTGACCGAGCAGAAAGAACAGTGAAAGGGACACCCTCTCGAGGTTTGAATGGGAAGCACGCTGCCCTTGCCTGTGATTTTTTGTTTTGCTTTAAATAGTGAAAAATCAGGAAAGGGAATCTTATCTAAGTTCGTTTCGAAATTCCCGATCGGATTGTGGATTATTTTTTTATTTTTCCGGTAGGACAAGTTGGGCACCTGGGAAAAATCATTCCCCTTTTCCCGGGCATCGATGAATGCCGTTAACGGATGTTCACCCTCGCCGCGAATGACAAAATCCGCATGCCGGAGGGCCTCGTCGGTTAAGAACGTGGGGTGCGGCCCTCCCATGATAACGGTAATTCCCATGTCCCTGATCCTGTCGGCAATTTTATACGCTCTCGGCGCGGTTGACGTAATACTGGAAATGCCGACAATGTCTGCCGAACCGATCTGCTCCCAATCGATCTTCCCCATATCTTCGACAAAAACCTCAACCTCCCAACCCCTTGTCTTCATCAAACTTCCCAGGATGAAAATGCCTAACCGGGGAGATTTGAATTTTGAAAAGATGTGGAGATTCGGTGGCTTGGGTTCGATAAATATAATTTTACTCATTTTTTTTCTCCTTTTTTACCCTGCTCACGTTTCTGGTTTTTCTTTTTCAGGGCATTGATTTCTTTTGTTTTTCTGGAAATTAGCTCATTCCACCGTTGAATGCCTTGTTTAAAAAGGTTCATCCTGGAGTTAAGCGTTTCGATTTCCCGGCACATGGTGTCTAACTCATTTGCCGTTTCTACCACGGAATAGGCATTCATGTCTTTTCCTATAGTCAGGGAGGTGCGAAAAAGGTACGAGATATGCTTGATCTCTTCCAGGGTGTATCCGAATAGCTGCAAATCCTTTACCAGGTTGCATAGGTATACATAGATTTCGGAATAGAGGCGGAATCCGCCGTCGCTGCGCATGTCGGCCTCGATTATTCCCTTATCCTCCCAGTGCTTGATGGTGCGGGTGCTGACGCCGACTCTTTCCGCTAAGCCGCCTATGGTTAAATGTTTCTTCAATTTCTTCGCATTTCCGTATTCCCCAGCATGTTTCGGCAAGCCGACCTTTTTTAAAATCCGTTGAATTTCTTCGACGGTATACCCGATATCGATAAATTTTCTTATTTTGTTGATGTGACCTATAGTCTGCTGTGTATAAAAGGGAATTTTATCCTCGGTGAACCCGGCAGGCTTTACTATTTTCATTTCTTCCCACTCGTCCAGAACTTTCCCGGAAATTTTCGACTTTTCGATCAATTCTTTTCGCTCTAATAAGCTATCTGTCATTATGACTCCTTACGTATAGGTTCATTCATACTGAACGTTAACGTATATGTTTATAACTTATTATTTTTGAAATGTCAATACCTTTTTGAATTTTTTTTTAAAAGTCAGTACTTTCCGTCTCGCCGCAGGACTTATTATTGTGGGGAGATACTCTTGATTAATTTCAATTCTTTGTAAGCGTCCACCGAACAGGGAGGACACATGCCGTGGCTGAAGCGGGATTGGATCTTATCCTCGAAATAGGCCTCTATGGATTGCCAATGCCCCTTTTCATTCTTAATTTTCTTACAATACGCGCATATGGTAATGAGCTGCCCCGGTTTGTCGGGCTTGATGGTAGAAATATCATCCGACGATATGGTGATTGACACCACCTTCCCGGTTTCGTTTGTATTGGGACTCAATGTACGCTGGTATTCCCCTTTATCGCCTCGCTGGCTTTCGTATTCATAACGTAAGGTTTTACCGGTTCTGAAAACTTCCGCAACTCTTTCGGCAAAATCTTTTGTTTGTTCCGCCGTGTGAAATTCACTGTAGGTTTTCCCGATGATTTCATCAAAAGAGGATAATTTTAACCGGGAAATAAGCTTGTTATTACCGAAGAGGTATACCAGGTTCTCATTGACCACGTAAATCGGCTGATCGATGAAATCTAAGATAGCCGCTCTTTTTTGCATGATCTCTTCCGCCTTTTTGCGCTCCGTGATATCCTCGAAACTTTCAACGCCTCCGATTATGTTTCCCTGCTCATCTCTTAACACATCTAAACTTTTGGCTACTATTTTCGAACTGCCGTTCTTCGTTTTGATTTTACACTCCAGGTTGCGGATCGGTTTCGGTTCGTCAAGGGAGAAAAGGTTACAGCTCAATTGACAGGATTCCCCGCCTAATAATAAACAGGATTGACCCACTGCCTCTTCCGGGGAGTAGCCGGTTATTTCCGCTGCTCTTTTGTTCCAACTGGTGATATATTTTTGATTGTCAACCGTAAATACAGCACTGGGCACAACGTCGTAGATTTGTGCCGCATCCAATCCGACTTTTTCAAGTATTTTTTTTAGTTTCATGCCTGGGTTTGAATAATGAAATATTATTATATAAAAAAAATGCTTTTTTTTCAACTAAATAATGTGCTTTTTTTACTCATTATCTGCTGCTAAAGAGAAACTCTTTCAATCCCCGGGTATATTGCTCCCGGGAGGCCATAAAACCCTCGTTATGACTGCCCCTGATGCGGAGAAATATTTTGGGATCATTGGCGGCCTCGAAAACCTGCAAACCGTGACCAAAGGGGATCATCTCATCATCCGGGCTGTGAATAACCAGTACCGGGCATTTCACTTTCTTAATAAAAGCCCTGGTATTATAGTCGAAACGGCACAGCAGCCTGACCGGGAGAAAGGGGTAAATACCGGCGCTTAAATCGGGAACCGAGGTAAAAGAGGACTCGATAATCAAAACCCGTGGATTTTTCCCTTCAGCCAGCCGGGCCGCCACCGGGCCGCCTAAAGACCTGCCGGCAATTATGATCTCCCCGGGCTTGAGACCTTTTTTTCGCAGCAGGTAATCCCAGGCCCCTTCCGCATCCAGGTAGGTCCCGGCCTCTGTGGGATTACCCCCGCTCCTGCCATAGCCCCGGTAATCGAATATAAAGGTACTCAAACATAGGTGATAAAAGATATCGATAGTATCGAGCCGGTGGGATATATTACCGGCATTGCCGTGGCAGAACAGGACAACTCCCCTCGACTCTTTTGCCGGGATAAACCAGGCGGATATTTTTATACCATCCCTGGTCATATAGTTGATATCCTCGTAATCAAAACCCGCATCCCGAGGCGTTATATAAATGGTTTTGCCCGGTTGGTAAACAAAAGAGGATTGTGCAAAAAAAAGAATAGCAGACAATAAAACATATATCCCGGCGGCTAAAAGAATGATGGGATA
>JAGLQA010000603.1 GCA_023137075.1 Candidatus Aminicenantota bacterium | reverse complement strand
GGTAGATATCCAGAGAAGGCAGGTAGATTAAAAGGATGAAGCTGATAACCAACACCACCGGGAGATAGGGTCCTTTGCCTGCGATAACAGCCCATTTAGGTTCGATCTTTTTCACACATGGATTTTATCAGCTAATCAAAAAAAAGACAACGATTGCGGGGGATCTAAATCAACCAACTAATAATAAGGCAGTCTATAGTCGGCATCCAGGCTCACGCAAATTAAAGTGTGAGATTAGAATGAACGCGACCAAAAGGAGTTCTTCCATATTTTACCTATCGGTTAAGGTACTATAACTTCTTCGGCATGTTTATTTTAAATTTCAGCAGTTTGCCTTCACCTTCCTCATCTTCGGCAAAAAGGTGGAGATAATTGTCCTTAAAGGTAAGGCCGCCTCTAATAATATAATTATCGGGCATTTTGATTTCCCCGTGATAGAGATATTTGCCCTCAGGGGAGAAGATATCGATCTCCTGGCCGCTCTCATTTTCTAAGTCTGAGACAAACACATGGATAAACCCGTTGTGATCGATCATGATGCGACTAAAGAAAGGCACTTTATCGGGCATACTATTCACCATCTGGTCAATCATTTCTTTCGACATCTTCCTGCCGTTAACCCGGACATTTTCAAACCTTTTTCTCTTGAAAGCCGGCGATATTTTTTTCCGCTTTCTTCCGTATAAAGAAAATGAAAATATTTCACTGCCATCGAGATCGGTCTTTTTGACCAGGTATTTATCACTTTTACCAAAATAAAGGTGCTTTTCTTTCAGGCCAAGCACAATCGCCGCTGTGGTCGCGCTATCCTTCAGCACAATTTGCATCCCCCCGGAGGCGGCAGTCAACGCATCTTCAAGAGGAATTTCCGAAATTACCCTGTCTTTCCGGGTTTCAATGTCGAACAGGTAAAGCCTGCCGGATGATTCTTTTTCCCGGGGCAATAATCCACCGGTGTGTAAAAAGTGATTGGCATCTAAAAACACGATCGGAGCAATCATTCGTCCGGTGTTTACAGAATTCATAAATTTGCCTTGCAGCGTGAAAAAGCTAAATTTACCCAATTCCGGGATGATAACCCGGTCATCTAAAAGAAAGAACCGGTATGCATTCTTGATTTCTCCCGGACCTTCGCCTTTCTTGCCGAAAGCGTAAAGGAATTTCCCATCCGGCGCGAACACGAAGATTTTGAATTGACTCAATTCCATGACATATATGTTGCCCGCATCATCCACCTGGATCGAACCGACTCTTACCAATACATCATCTCCGGCATTTTCCACTTGCCACAACAACTCCGGTTTAAAATCCCATTCCCCTTTTAACGGTTTATCCTTATTCTCGATAAGGTTTCCTCCCGGAAAAAGGGAGAGGCAACATATAAAAAAAGTAATGAAAACCACGGTTTTTTTCATGGAATCCTCCTGAATAAACAAAAAATTGTAAGACTGTGATCAAAAACAGATAGGCCTGACGATGGAAAAAATATTTCCGACATGTTGGTCTATACTTCATCGACATAGTTATAAGACGGAAAAACCTTTCAAATAGTTGCAAAAAAATGGTGATAAAAATTTTGAGGGAATAAGGTATTGATATTAGAGATGGATCCATGGTATAATATCCCCGGATATGATAAAAAAAAGGATCCAAGTGTCAATAAAAAATTGTCATCGATTATTCAATATAAATAAACAAAGTTTTTAAGGTGAAAAAAGGCAATAGGAGAGAAATATGAAAAAGAAAAAGATTACCGAACGGGCAGCAGAAATTATTATCCGCTGTAACCCCCTGGAATTTTCTTCCCTAACAGTGGGAGGCATTGCCCGGAAGCTCGGAGTCACGATTCCCCATCTTTCACGTTCTTTTCGGAACGATCGCGGATATACTCTGAAGGAATTCCTGGTACGCGGGAAAATCGCCCGAAGTCAATTTATTTTACTGAACAGCCGGGAGTTAAAAGTGAAAGACATATCGGCACTCCTTCGTTTCTGTTCCACCGATTACTTTATCAAAGTTTTCAAAAGGTATATCGGCATACCCCCGGGAAAATATCGCGATATATACGGGGGCTCTAACCGGAAGGACAACATTCAAGGAAGAACAGACAGGCGTTCCGGGATGAGGGAGCGCCGCATCGGGAACGAAGACCGCCGCCAGGTGGATACACCGGTCATTGTGGAGAAGCGCAGCTTTACCTTCAACAAAGGCGACCGGCGAATCGGCCCCGGAAACCGCCGTAAATCCATGGCCTTATAATCAGGCATAAAACACCTGGATTATCGGAATTCTTCTAAGTATAACGACGACTTTAAAGCAAACTCGCCGTGATATTCGATCTTTCTTTTAAAAATCCGGATCAAATGTGCCGGATCGATTTTATCCTGCCACAAGGCACAATCTTTCGGTGTATTTTCCCGGGTCCAACGAATATAGCTGAGGTCTTCTTTATTCAAAAATAACTGCTCATTTGTTTTACATGACCGGCATAAAATTCCCCTGAAGTCGTTCTTTAGCCAGGCCTCATCAATTTTTTTCCTGAAACAATTGGCACAGTTCCACGGATTAAACATCATCCCTTCAATCCGCAGTATCCATATCAAAAAATAGAGCAGTAACATATCCATCTCTATTCCACCTGCCCCGTTTTCTAAAATCGTATGCAGCAGCCGGTAAACCCTTTTATCTTTGTGTTGAAAGGGAACGAATTTCAAGAGTACTTCCGCAACCAGGTAAAAATAAAATATGTTCTCCGGCCGGGATACGGTAAAAAAATAGCTATTTAATATTTCACCTTTGGAAATGGTTATAAGTTCTTTCTCTTCCCGCCAATAGTAAACAAAATCTCCCTCTGTAAATAATTCAAAAAGGGCGCCGAAACGATTCCTCACTTTCAAAGAACCGGGCGCCATGGCTTTCAAAATACCCCGGTCAGCGGTTAAAAGATGAACCAGTTTATCCTGTTCTTTTAAGGGCATTACGCCCAATACAAAAGCCTTTGTCGAGGTGTAAGGCATGACAGAATGAGTTAAAGCATAAATATCGTTGCCAGACCTAAAAAACAGAGCAGTCCGAAAACATCGGTCAGCATGGTCACAATCATTCCCGATGCCAGGGCCGGATCTAATTTGAGTCTGTTCAGGGCCAGGGGGACCAAAGTGCCCATCAAAGCAGCCAAAAAAAGGTTAAAAATGATGGCTGTTCCAAAAATGACGCCGATAACCCATTTATTATAAATAATAGAAGTGATAAAACCCGATACGGCGGCAATCGTAATTCCACTCCCGATACTGACGATTAATTCTTTTAATAATATTCGCTTGGAACGTTTCCATTCCAGGTTCCCGATAACAATCTCCCTGACCATAATGGCCACGGTCTGATTGCCCACAATTCCTCCTAAGGCAGGTACAATATGCATCAATACGGCCAGCAGCAGGAATTGTTCGATGGTTCCCTGAAACATATATACGATGATTGCCGACATAGAGGTGGTTAATAAACTTATAAAAAGCCAGGGCAGTCTTTTTTTTAGCGATTTGCCTGCACTTAAATCGATGCTGTAATCCTGGGTGACACCGGCTAATTTATAAATATCCTCTGTGGCCTCATCCTGGATGATGTCGATAACATCATCCACAGTCACAACTCCGACAAGCTTGTTGGATTCATCGGTTACGGGCACGGCTAAAAGGTTGTAATCGGCTACAACTGCCGCAACTTCTTCCTGGTCGGTAAAGGTATCCACCTTGTAAATTTCCGAGTTCATGATCTCTTTCAGTTTCAACTTCGGGCTAACCAGGATCAATTGTTTCAGGGATACAACTCCCTTTAAGCGGTTCTTCTCATCGATTACGTAAAGATAAAAGGGAACTTCAACCTCTTCAGAGGCCAATTGAATGGCAGATATGGCATCGCCTACGGATGTAGATTCATATAAAGCAAGAAAATCGGTGGACATGATTCTTCCTGCCGATTCTTCAGGATAGGACAACTGTTCCTGGATTACCTCCGATTCCTCTTTCTTCATTTTTTTGAGGATCTCTACCTGGAGTCCTTCCTCAAAAAGAGGGATTAAAGAGGATGCGTCATCGGAAGATAGTTTTTCCAGGATGGCAACGATTTGATTGATTTCCAGGTTCGATAATATCACCACCGCTATTTCAGGTTTGATTTCGCTCACAATTTCGGAAAACCGGATCATTTCCGGCTCTCTGTCAAAAAAGAGCTGGATGATTATATTTCTCTCCTGGGTATTCAGATGTTCGATCAGCGTGGCAATATCTGCATAATGAAGCTTTTTTAACGCGTTCCACAGGTGCCCTAAAGTTCTCAGTTTAATAAACTGTTTAGTAAATCGTAATAATCTTTCTAAGGCCGCCTGTTTCATAGCATAATGTAACATATAAAGCGGAAGGGTTCAATAGTTCTTGGAAAAATTATTTTTATCGCATTGAGTAAGCGGGTAAGGAGCAATATGGATTTATCTGCAGATTTGACAATACTTCTTGATTTTAATAGAATTTCACTATGATAAAGCCCCGCTCAAATTTAATAATGCGCTGCATCGATTGTTTAAAAAAAACGAATCGTTTTTTCACTGCTGCCGGTGGGAGATCATCAAAATGGT
>JAGLQA010000602.1 GCA_023137075.1 Candidatus Aminicenantota bacterium | reverse complement strand
TCATTAGAGGAAGGCATTGGACAATCCCAGGTGTTCTGTGTCATTCAAGACAGCAGGGGATTCCTGTGGTGCGGCACCTTTGGAGGTGGGATAAGTCGATTTGATGGAAACACCTTTAAAAATTATACGGAAAAAGATGGTATCTGCAATAACGTGGTTTATTGTATTATTGAAGACCGTAAAGGAAATTTATGGTTTGGTACGGATAAAGGCGTCATGAAGTACGACAGGAAATCCTTTACAACTTACACTGCGGAAGATGGCTTAATTCAAGACAGTGTTTTCTCAATCTTAGAAGACCGGAAAGGTAACCTGTGGTTTGGTACCTACAGTGGTGGAATCAGTAAGTTTAACGGTAAAACCTTCGAAAATTATACAAAGGAGGATGGTTTGGCCCATAACCGTATTTTCTCCATTCTCCAGGATCGCGAAGGGAACTTATGGTTTAGCACCATGGCCGGGGTCAGCAAGTTCAACATCGACATTAAAGGGTTCACTAATTATACGGTCAAAGAGGGTTTAGTAAACGATAAGGTGACCTATATCCTGGAAGATCGCCAGGGAGATTTATGGTTTGCCACGGATGGAGGCGTTAGTAAGTATGATGGCCGCGCTTTTACCCATTTTACCACTAAAGAGGGTTTATGTGACAACCGGGTCTGGTGCATTCTGCAGGACCGAAAGGGACACCTCTGGTTTTCGACGGAGATGGGAGTCAGCGAATATAACGGATCCACCTTTATCAATTATACGACGGCAAACGGCCTTCCCCATAATTACGTTCAATCCATTTGTGAGGACCGGGAGGGAAACCTGTGGTTCGGAACAGATGGAAGCTTATGTAAATTCTCCGGAAAAATGTTTACCAGCCTCAGCACAAAGGATGGTCTGAAAAGTAACATGGTCTGGGCCTTCTGGCAGGATCACAAGGGAATTATGTGGGTATCGACAGACGCAGGTATCTCTAAATATTCAGGGGAAAAAGTCCCGGTTGTCACTTCCAGGGAGGGTGTAATCAGGGACGCCGCCTACCCGATTTTAGAAGACAGCAAGGGAAATATATGGTTCGGTTCTTCCGAATACATTATCAAGTACGATGGGAAAATATACCGGAACCTGACCTTAGAAAATAAATTAAGCGGATATACGGTTTTAGATATCTTCGAGGACCGCTCCGGGAAAATATGGATTGGCACCCAGGAGGGTGGTGCAAAATTATATGACGGCAGGAGGTTTAGAGAGATAACCACAAAGGACGGATTGGTTCATAATATCGTCAATATGATAAAAGAGGATCAAAAGGGGAATATCATATTCGCTACCGATGGTGGTGTCAGTATATATGACGGTAAAAGGTTCCGGAATATCACCACTGCCGACGGACTGCCTTCAGAGTATATCATGTGTGTGCTGCTCGACTCTAAGGACAATTTCTGGCTTGGTACTTATGGAAGAGGCGTGGCAAAATACGAAAGAGCCGGAAAAGATAAAGCCGGTAGATGTGATACCTTTGCGGTGAAAGACGGCTTAAGCGATAATTCCGTGCTTGCCATGGCCTTTGATGATTACGGCAATCTCCTGGTCGGTACCAATAAAGGTTTAAATAAATTAGATGTCCCGGAATATGAGCGAGGGGGAGAAAAGATAATCAAGCAATACGACAAATATGAAGGCTTTAGCGGCATCGAATGCAATCAGAATGCCGTTTACAAAGACCGAGACCGTAACCTCTGGTTCGGCACCGTAAGAGGGGCGATAAAGTACAATCCCAGAGAAGAGGAGCCCAATGAAAAGGAACCTCTTACGCATATTAACGGCTTGAAACTCTTTTACGAAACCATTGATCTGTCCGACTATTCGACCGGCATCGACGAAACCGGTTTGCCCTTAAACCTGGAGCTGCCCTACAGGAAAAACCACATAACCTTCGATTTCATCGGGATAAGTTTAACGGCTCCCGAAAAAAATCGCTACCAGGTGCAGTTAGAAGGATTTGAAAAAGAGTGGACCCCCATATCAAAAAGCACTTCCACCACTTATTCCAACCTACCCCCGGGAATCTTTACCTTTAAGGTAAAAACATGCAACAATCACGGCCTATGGAATAAATATCCCACCACCTATCGATTCAGGATAATCAGGCCATTCTGGCAGGAATGGTGGTTCTACCTGTTGTGCATTTTGCTTGTATTCAGCTTCGTTTATACCTTCATTAAAATCCGCACCCGTACTTTGGAGAAACAGCGCGAACTGTTGGAAGAAAAAATTAATGAAAGAACATTGGAATTAATTGAAGAAAAGGCAAAAGTTGAAAAAATCAACCTCGAATTGGAGCAGCGGGTCCAGGAGAGAACCGAAAAACTGCTTATGGCAAACAAGAGGTTGATGCGTGCTCATAAGATGGAGGCAATCGGCCGGTTGGCCAGCGGCGTGGCTCACGATTTAAATAATGTGCTGGCCGGTATTGTAACCTTGCCGGAAATACTTGCCGAGAAAATCACGAAGGATGATCCTTTGAGGGAGTATCTTCTGATGATACAAAACTCCGGTGAAAAAGCGGCTGCAATCGTGCGGGATTTATTGACCCTGGCAAGGCGAGGAATCGCCACCGTCGTAAACGTTAATTTAAACAAAGTATTAATGGAGTATTTGAGAAGCCCGGAATATGCGAGGTTAAGCAAAGACCATCCGGGCGTGAAAGTGAAAACCGATCTTGAAGAAAACCTGTATTATATCCTGGGTTCTCCGATCCATTTATCTAAAGCAATCATGAACCTGGTTACCAATGCCGCTGAATCCATGCCCGAAGGAGGGAAAATTATAATCCGTACGGAAAATCGTTATATCGATCAACCTATCAGCGGGTATGACGCCATTGAAGAGGGCGATTATGCATGCCTGACCATTTCCGACGAAGGCGTCGGAATTTCGGCAGATGACCTGGAACGGATATTCGAACCCTTTTATACTAAAAAACATATGGGAATAATCGGGACCGGACTGGGGATGGCCGTGGTCTGGGGAACGGTGCAGGATCACAGCGGTTATATTACGGTTCAAAGTACCGAAGGAAAAGGAACAACCGTAACCCTTTATTTCCAGAAAACGGGACTCGAATTGGAAAAGAGAAAGCGGTCAACCGCCTCGAACACTTATAAAGGTAAGGGAGAAACCATCCTGGTGATTGACGATGAAAAGGAGCAAAGAAAAATTGCCACGTTAGCATTGACTGAATTAGGGTTTAAAGTAGTGGCTCTTCCCGGGGGCAAAGAGGCAATCCTATACCTGAAAAAACATTCGGTAGACCTGTTAATCTTAGACATGATTATGGAGCCTGGAATAGACGGTTGTGAAACCTATAAACGAATCGCCGAATTCAAACCGGGACAAAAAGCGATTATCGTCAGCGGTTTTTCCGAAGATGAACGCGTGAAGCAGGCACAAAAAATAGGTGCCGGCGCTTTTGTAAAAAAACCCTACTTGAAGGACGAAATTTATACTGCCATAAAAACAGAGTTGGAAAGTACCGGCAGCGGTAAAGATGAAGATTCAGTCGTTTAAACTGGAAAGATACCTGGCCAGGTATGAGTTTTCAGCCCCTTACCTGATGTGCTGCTCCGACTGCGAACCCTTAACCTTGAAAGAACTACTCGCCCTTACCGATAAAGAGAGTCTTTCACTGTGGGAAAATTTACAGTTAGGTTATACCGATTCCAGGGGCCATCATCTGCTTCGCGAGGAAATTTCCCGGCTTTATGATAACATTACTCCTGAAAACCTTTTGGTGACATGCCCGGAAGAGGGGATATTTCTTACCATGAACATACTGCTTGATCCTGGTGACCATATTGTAGTCACATTTCCGGGTTACCAATCGCTTTATGAAATTGCCGATTCCATAGGGTGCACGGTTACCCGCTGGCAGCCGCAAGAAGGGAAGGAGTGGAAATTTGATGTTACGTACCTGGAATCTGCGATCAGGAAAAACACTAAATTGCTGGTGGTAAACTTCCCGCACAACCCCACCGGCGCCTTACCGGAAAGGGAAGATTATAATCTCATTGTAAAAATGGCAAAAGAGAACAATATTTTCCTCTTTTCCGATGAAATGTACCGGTTTTTAGAGTATGATGAAAGAGATAGGCTGCCCAGCGGCGCCGAGATTTATGAGAATGGCCTGTCTTTGTTTGGTATGTCTAAAACCTTTTCCTTGGCCGGATTACGGTTGGGGTGGCTCGTGACCCGGAATAGGGAACTGCTCGACAAGCTGCTTGCATTTAAAGACTATACCACCATATGCAGCAGTGCGCCGTCTGAAATCCTGGCACTGATGGCTTTAAGAGCCAGGGACAAAATTATTGCTCGGAACCTAGAAATTATAAAAAATAATTTGTCGCTATTAGATCGTTTCTTTGACGATCATCCGGATGTGTTCTCCTGGAACAGGCCAAAAGCAGGGTCAATCGCACTGCCCCGGCTACTCCTAAAAGAAAGGACATCGTTATTCTGCCGTCGCCTGAGAGAGGAAAAAGGGGTGGTGCTTTTGCCTTCCCGGGTCTATGATTATGGTGAGGGACATTTCCGGGTCGGCTTCGGCAGGCGGGATATGTCCAATGCCCTGACCCTGTTGGAAGATTATTTAGATCGTTAATCATATGTTTTTCAGGATTTCCTTTTCTCCGGGAAGGGGCTGCAGTATTTCCATCATTTCTAAGGGATTCTTCTCCATCCTAAGATCACAAACCCGATTCAAAACCATTAAACGGTTTCGGGATTTTTAAGACTGGAGGAAAAAATTATATTGTGAAAATTTAACAATATTCTGAGCTTTTTTAACTTTTTCTGATGTAATTACACTTAAGTGATTGGAAAGTCAAATTTTGCGGCCATCTCTATACTCTTTGGCGCTCTTGATAAACGAAACAAAAAGAGGATGGGGAGCAAGGGGTCTCGATTTAAATTCCGGGTGAAATTGACAGCCGATAAACCAGGGATGCCCCTTCAACTCTATCATCTCCACCAGGTTCCGTTCCGGATTTTTCCCACTTATAACCATTCCGTTATCCTTCAATAAATCCTCAAATTCCGGATTAAATTCATAACGATGCCTGTGCCTTTCGAAAATCTTATCCTGGTTATATACATCATGGGACAAGGTTCCTTTTTTCAGAATGCAGGAAAACTCACCCAACCTCATATTGTGACCCATCTCTTCAACATTTACTAATTCTTTTAATTTCAAAAAGACCATGTTGGGGCTGGATTTACTAAACTCGGCGGAATGGGCATTCTTTATACCGGCCACATGCCGTAAAAA
>JAGLQA010000601.1 GCA_023137075.1 Candidatus Aminicenantota bacterium | reverse complement strand
CCCGGGACGAGAATACCGTGGGAATTTTCAAAGGTTTCATCCAGATTCCATTCGAGTAAATTATCCGACTCTACCAGGTCCAATTCCACGGTTACATCATTCTCTACTCCACCATGATAAAGAGCTTCGAAAAGACTTTTATAGGAATCACCCAATTTGACATATTTGCCGACAATACTGATCACAACTTTACTTTTTATTGTATTCGAGCGTGCCACCCATTGGGACCACTTTTCCGAATCATCCTGTTTCTTTTCAAGATTTAACTTTTTTAACAGCGAATTACCCAGGCCTTCATTCTTAAAAATAAGGGGAATCTCATAGATGTTTTTCACATCGTAGGCACTCACAATATCTTCATATCTCAGGTTGGTAAATAGGGCAATTTTTTTCTTGATCTCCGTGGGAATGGGGATTTCCGCCCGGCATAGTAATAGATCCGGCTGAATCCCAATCTCTCTCAATGCCTTGACGCTGTGCTGGGTGGGCTTGGTTTTTAACTCCCCGGCAGTTACAATCTTGGGCACTAAGGTGAGATGAATGAAGATTGTGTCCCCCGGTTCCGAATCAAGCCCTATCTGCCGGATGGCTTCAAGAAAAGGCAAACTTTCAATGTCGCCAACCGTCCCACCGATCTCTACAATGATTAGATCATGCTTGCCTTCCATATCGGTAATCACGGATTTAATCTCGTCGGTCACATGCGGAATCACCTGTACGGTCTTTCCTAAATAATCACCCCGCCTTTCTTTCTGGATGACATTATCGTAAATTTTTCCGGCCGTGCAATTGTTTTTTTGCGTCATTGAAGTAGAGGTAAATCTCTCATAGTGTCCTAAGTCTAAATCCGTTTCCGCTCCGTCATCCGTCACATATACTTCACCATGTTGAAAGGGACTCATCGTTCCGGGGTCAACATTTAAATAGGGATCCAGTTTGATGATGGTAATGTTATACCCGTAAGATTCTAGTATATTGCCGATCGATGCAGCCGCAATTCCTTTTCCCAAGGAAGATAACACACCGCCTGTTATAAATATGTACTTTGTCCTGGCCATTTTTATTTCTTACCTCGATTTTTTAATATTTTTTCTATACGCTGGATATCTTCGGGTACGTCTACTCCGAAGGACTTTTCCCCGGTCAAAATGATCTTTATGGGGATACCATTCTCTAAAAACCGCAATTGTTCTAACTTCTCAACCTCCTCCAGACCGGATGCGGGAAAATTGACAAAAGCTTCAATAGAATCTCTTAAATATCCATAAATGCCGATATGCTGATAAAAACCACTGAAATCGGAGTTTTTTGTAAAGGGCACCGGGGACCGGGAAAAATAGAGAGCATTATATTGCCTGTCAAAGACCACCTTGACCACATTTTCAGAGGAAAAATCATCCGCTGAAACATTATAGTAAGCAGCGGTTACCACCTTGTGCCTGCCTGTTTCCAATTCATCAAAAACAGCAGCAACTAATTTTTCCGGCACCAACGGCTCATCTCCTTGAATATTAACGGCCGCCTCAAAATCGCTATTCTGCAAAACTTCGTAGAGCCGGTCCGTGCCGGAACGATGATTCGCGGAGGTAAGAATAGCTGTACCGCCAAATTTACGAACAACGTCCCCTATTCGTAGGTCGTCAGTGGCTACAATAATATCGGAAAACCGGCCGGCTTTCTCAACCTGGCGATATACGCGTTCTATCATCGAGATACCCTCGATTTTTACGAGAGGTTTGCCCATAAACCTACTAGACTTATACCGGGCCGGTATTACTGCCGCAATTTTCATGAATTACTTGAAAGATTTTTCCTCATGTCCGGCATTCTTATTTTCAAGAGCTTTTAACTTCATCAGGCATGAACCTTGAAAAAATGCGCCTTCTTCAATAATCAATTTCGGAGTCACGATCTTCCCCGTTACCCTCCCTAATGAAAATATCTCTATTCTCTCCGACGCATTCAACGATCCTTTGATTTTGCCGTTTATCGATATGCTGGCAACATCAACATCGGCTTCCAATTCACCACTTTCTCCAATAATCAGGGTATGGCCGGATAAAATCTTTCCTTTAAATTTTCCGTCGATTCTAAAAGAATCACTGAACTTTATATCTCCAACGATCTCGGTGTCTTTGTCTATAAATCCACTTACCTTTCCGGTGGTTGTGGTTGGTTCGATTCTTGCCATTCTTTACTCCTTATCTTTATATAATAGTTTATAAATTCGTTCAAACTCATCAAGGGCACTAAAAAATATCTCAATCCTGCCGCTGCCGCTTTTTGAGTATTTTAACTTTACTTTGGTTGAAAAAAATCGCGTCAGTTTTTCTTCGGTTTTTATCACATCGGGATCGTCGATAATCTTTGCGGCTTTTTTTTGTTTATCAAATTCTTTTATATAAGTTTCGGTCTGCCTTACCGAAAGCCTGTTCTGTAAAATATGTGACAGGGCAATCAATTTATCGTTATTATCTTCTAAAGCAAGAATTACCCGGGCATGACCCTGAGAAATATTGCCGGAGATGATGCTTTGTTTAACCGCTTCGGGCAATTTCAACAACCTTAGATAATTGGTTAACGTACTCCGGTTCATGCCTAATTTTTCGCTGGACATGTCCTGGTTTAAACCGGTTTGCTTCATCATCACTTCGATTCCCTCGGCTATCTCGACGGCATTCAGGTCCTCTCTCTGAATGTTCTCAATCAGTGCTTTTATAATGGAGTCTTCCACGGAAGACTTCTGCACAATGGCAGGAATCTTTTTCCATTTGAGATACTGAGAGGCCCGCCAACGCCTTTCACCGACTAAAAGATAGTATTTTTCATCTTCTTTGTAAACAACAACAGGCTGAATGAGTCCGCTTTCCTTTATAGAATTGGCGAGTCCTTTTATTTTATCAACACTAAATTTCTTCCTGGGTTGATTGGGATTTGGGTAAATATTATCGATATCAATTTCAATCAATCCATTTTGCTGCTCATAAGCTGGCTTGTTGGAAATAATCGCTTCAATTCCCCGCCCTAATACCTTCCGTTTCATTTTTTCATTATCTCCCTGGCTAAAGACATATAGGCGATGGAGCCCGCCGATTTTATAGCATACAATTGAATCGGCTTACCGAAACTCGGGGCTTCGGAAAGACGTATATTACGTGGAATGATCGAACGATATACTTTCGCTTTAAAGTAGCTTCTTATTTCTTCCTCTACCTGCTTTGAAAGATTTGTTCTTTCATCGAACATGGTTAATAAAATCCCCTCAATCTCAAGCTCCGAATTAAAGTTCTCTCTCGTTCGATCAATCGTACTTACTAAATCGGACAACCCCTCAAGTGCATAATATTCTGTTTGAATGGGAATTAATACGCTGTTGGAGGCGGTCAGGGCATTAATGGTCAAAAGACCTAATGAGGGGGGGGAATCTATGATGATATAATCGTAATCATCTCTGATTTCATCCAATACCCTTTTTAAATGCATGTGGTTATTTTCTTCACCTGAAATTTCCATTTCAAACCGGGCTAGATTCCTTGATGAGGGAATAATCTTCAAGAACCTGAGATCATAATCCAAAATTGCGTCCTTTAAGGATACATTTCCTGATAATACGGAGTAGATATCCTTTTCCACAGAACCTTTTTCGATTCCCAGACCGGTGGTTGAGTTAGCCTGGGGATCTATATCCACGATTAGTACATTCTTCTCGGCAATCGCCAGTGAAGCGCCTAAATTAATAGCCGTGGTGGTTTTCCCAACACCGCCTTTCTGATTCGCAATCGAAATAATTTGTTTTTTTTTGTCTTTATGTTTCACGTGAAACATTCTCCATTTTTAAAATTTTTAAATTGTTTCTTAGTGGGATATTATATGACTTTTTTTTAATATTTACCATATATTTGCTGATTTTTTTTATTTTATTTTGCGATGTTATGAAAACAGCTTCTTTTATCAGCTCTTTTTTTAGAAAATCCCAAAAAATTTCTATTCCGGGAAAACCTCGAGCGATCAGGGATGTCTCTTTATTTTTGTTTCGATTTACAAATTCTTTAATGGAGCAGCAGTACACCCGGACGTTTTTTAAAACCATCTTTTTTTTTATATCTTCTAAAAAAATCGCTTTCTTTTCTTTCGATTCAACCAGGTCAATATGTTTTCTGGGATTTTTTATAGCTATCGGTATTCCTAAAATCCCATTACCGCTCCCGGCATCGATAATCTCATCTTTTGAAATATATTGTTCAAGTAACAGCGTTTCTTCAACCAGTTGTGTTAATGCATTTCCTGTTATTTTTCTCGAAATAAGATTTACCTTTTGATTGTATTCCATTAGATACAACATATATGTTTCGATGGATTTTTTTGTTTTTGAATCTATTCCGTTTAAAAAATCAAAATACTCTTCTTCTTTTTTAATCATAGGTTTCATCTTCACCAATTATAACATAAACCGGACATTCCTAAATTTCTATTTCTCTTTCTCTTTAATAAATAGGAAATAAACGACGGAAAACATCCAGACGAATAAAACTACAACCGCATATCTTTTGAAATCGATAATTAAAAGATATGGTGAGAAAACAATGATTAAAATTAAAATGACTGCAAATATCTTTTTTAATAGGTTTTTTGTTTTTGTTATAAATGTATCGATTTTTTAATCTCCTTTACAAATTTTATCATTGATTATATCACAATATATCCCAGGACAAAGAATCGAAATTAAATAAAAATTTTTTTTTAGGTATTGACATCAAAAATATATTCGATTAATATATAAGCGGAGTTTAGTTAATAAATTGATTTTAGAACAGAATGGAAATACTGCAAGGTTTTCCACAATTGTGGATATTTTTGTGGAAAAATTAAAAAATGGAAGATTTTGAACGAATTAAAAAATTTATTGAAACTGTTTTAGACAAGCCGACTTTTGATAAATGGATTTCCCCCCTCTCATTTATCGCTTCCGTAAATAAAATTGTACTGATTGGCTCGACGGATATAAAAAAATTATCCTGGATAAAACAAAACCTACTGAACAAAATCAACGATAATACCAAAAAAGAATTCGGTCTTACATTGAAACTGGTTTCTTTTAACGATGATGATGACGATTTTTTATTGGATGATACCGATGTTACCAAAACCAGAACAAAAAGTTCCTTTGATTCCAATTTACAGGAAAAGTATACCTTCGAATCCTTTGTGCAATTGGATCAAAACCGGATGGCGTATTCCTTTGCACACAGCGTTTCCGAATTTCCCGCCAAATCCTATAACCCACTTTACATTTATAGCGATGTAGGCCTTGGAAAAACCCACCTGATGGTTGCAATCGGAAATAGAATCCTGGAAAATAACAAAACTCTCCGCGTGTTGTATCTAACCACAAATGATTTAATGAAAGAATACGTGGAATACACCAGGCATAACAAGGTTTCTGCTTTTACAGAAAAATATACATCGGTTGATATTCTTCTTATTGATGATATTCAATATATAACAAGATGGGGTGGAACCAGGGAACAATTCTATTATATATTTAACAAGCTCATTCAGATGGAAAAACAAATCGTTATTTGCTCTGATAAACATCCGGATAACATACCCGACCTGGAACACCGGATAAAATCCAGGTTCGAGTGGGGGGGCCTGGTCGATATCCTTCACTATGACCTGGAGGGTAGAATTGCCATATTAAAAAAGAAAATCGATGAAAGAAGAAAATTTTTTAATAATGATTTCCAGATTCCCGAAGAGGTGATATATTTTCTGGCATCTTCCATTAAAGACAATATTAGGAAATTAGAAGGCGCATTAAATAGACTGATCGGTTTTGCTAATTTAAAATTTTCCGATACCAAGAATAACATAATCACTCTTCCTTTTGCAAAAGAGGCATTAAAACCTTTTATTTCTTTGAGCAAAAAACCGTCCACCCAAAAAGGAATTCAAGAATTTATCGCTCAAAAATACAATTTAAAGTTTAGTGACCTTATTTCAAAAAGCAACAAACATGATATTGCCTTTCCTCGCCAGATAGCCATGTACATTTGTAAAAAAGTGACCAAAATACCTCTCCATGAGATCGGTAATAATTTCGGTGGTAAACACCATTCGACAGTTCTCCATTCAATAAAAAAAATTGAAAAAGAAATTGAAAACGATTACGAATTTGCAAAAGAAATAAATTCCCTGGTTGAACTCTTTAAATAAAAATTTCTGCGACTCCTACAGCGGTTCCCCAAAATTAAATTTTCGTTTTTTTCCACATTTTTGCACATCTTTGTGGAAAATAAACAAAGTCCACGTTTTAATCATTTATGTGAACAAATGTGGAAAAAATAGTACGCCGGTAAATTTTTGAAGTTTAAAATATATTTTCCACAAAAATTTAAACAAATTTTCCACAATCAAAACTGATATTGTGGAAAAAAAAGCAAAAACCGGTTCTCACTCATTTTATTAACAATTGTTAAATTTATGTTTTCGTTTATAAGGATCGTTGATAATACAGCTTTTCCAGGTTAGCATATTGGAGAATAAAAAAATACATTATTTTCCAACATTTAAAATCCTCCTTATCCTCAGTATTTATCCACTTTTCCGGATCCCGAATTTTTAACATTCCGGATATTTTTTTCACAATTTTTTCCACCCTTCATCTCTTGTGTTATAGGTAATTTTAAGGATTTTTCCACTTTTTCACACTTCCTTCTTTTATTTATATTTATATTATGATATTATTTAATATATAATAAAAATAATAAGAGGTTGAAAATGAACGTTTTTGTGGAAAAGTCGCTTTTTGCCGACGAATTAAAATTATTTCAAGGCATATTCGAAAAAAAGGCTCTTATGGATATTCTGCAGAACATTAAAGTTACTGCCCTGGAGAACGATACGATTGAGCTGGTTGGAACGGATCTCGAAATCGGTCTATCTTCTACTTTCCAGGTTGATGTCAGGGAACCCGGTACCTTTACCGTTGATGGCAAGGACCTGTATGATTTGATCTCCAGGATGCCCGAAGGCCTTGTGGAAATTTCCGAAAATAACGATTTGCAAATTATCATTAACAATGAAACCAAAACGAGTAAATATAAATTATTGGGCTTACAGTCTTCCGACTATCCACAATTACCGACCGCGGAATTTAAGTCACCTATCAATATCCTGATGAAAAAGCTGGCATCCATGATAAATAAAAGTTACTATATTATTTCACCCGAGATGAAATTCAATTTAGGAGGGGCTTTAATGAGTATCTCCGCTGAAAGACTGGAAATGGCTGCCACAGATGGACATAGATTGGCCTATTTATATTATGACAGCGAAATTAATACGACGGAACCGATAGAGTTTATTATTTCAAGAAAAACACTTCTGGAATTATTAAAAATATGCGATGATGGAGAACTCGAATTTTGTTTTGATAAGAATAATTTATTCTTCAAGCATAAAAATCACATCTTATCTTCCCGGATCATCGATCAGAAATTTCCAAATTATAAAGCCGTCATTCCGGAAAAAACCTCATTTAAAACCATCGTGAAAACTGAAGAGATGCTCCAGGTTTTAAGAAGAATTCTAATTTTTAAAACCAGGAACAACGGTGTTATGTTCAGTTTTTCACAGAATAAACTAATCCTGGAAAGGACAGAAACGGAAAAAGGAGAAGCTCATGATGAACTGGATATCGATTATTCCGGGAACCCGGTAAGTGTTGCATTCAACGGAAATTTTATTCTTGATTTTTTGACTCATATCGAATCGGAAGATATTGAAATAAGCATGAATGATTCGGAAAGTTCTTTTATTTTTAAACCCCTGGGAGATTCGGAAACCGATTTCATATACGTGGTTATGCCCTTGAATCTGTAGTAAATCTAAATAAAATCAACCGTCAATATGTAAATTGATTTTACCTTATATTTTCCCGGATGAGTTTCTGTTCGGTTTTTCCGGTCAGGAAGTCCTTAATATCGACAACAATATCGTATGTTCCTTTTTTTAGCCCTTTAAGAGGAATCGAGATCGTAACGATGTCTTTCTCTGTTGTTAATGTATTGCCCTTGTCGAATATTTTTTTACCTTCGCTGTTTTTTATACATATATGAATCCCGATCTGACCGATTGTTCCTTTTTCCGTCTTTTTAAGTAGAAAGTCTACTAATGAAACGGATAGCCTTTTATCTTTTAAATTCAGATCCTTTATGCGGATAGCCGGAGTCCGGTCTTTTTTCTCGATTTTAGCGAAGTGCTTTTTTATATAATTTGCCCGCATATTATCATCATACACAACCTTGCATTTTTTTTTATCGACTTTGATCTTGATCTTTCCGATCTTTCCGGGATTTTTTGGGGAGTAAGTCAACAGGTAGCATATATTATCTACCTCAACTATCCTGTTTATCGCGGATTTCAAATCTTTTGAAGATACCAGGATACCACCGGTCGACCTGGTTATATCTCCGAGGCATTTTTCCATATCCGAAAGGAGTTTCATACTCTCATGATCCAGAGATTCCGTTCCCAAAATCGTTCGCATAAATATCGAGTGAAACGTGGCATTCACTTTATAAAAAAGTTTACTAATTTGGTCAACCGGAAAATCGAGGGGAATGTTCAATGTTTTATTAATTTCATTTTTCATTGTCCGTAATATCCGGCCATATGAAACAAATTCAGCGCTCGGATCTGAAAGGAGCACTTCGATGTATGTATTCAAAGACATTCGAAGATCCCCGCTTATGATTATATTCGGTATCATCTCCATTTGGTAAAAATTTATCACCCATTTTTCCTTCTTTATTCCTTCTAAGTGTTTTGCAAAATAGTAATACCGGTCCAGGTTGGGCAGCAAATAGGTATTTTTATACGCTTTCCATATCCTTAAATATTTTTTTAGGAAATCCTTGATTTTATGAAATTCCGGCCGTAGAAGTAAAATCTTGAAACGATGCATATCTACTTCTTGTTCGATTCTTTTTAAATATGAAATCATTTGTCCCCTGGCCCGCTGTGCCTGTTTGTGCAGCAAGCTGTCAACCCGGGCAAAAACCTTTTCTTTTTCTTCCAAGCTGTCTATAGCAAAACTCTCATCATTCGCTAAAATGAGTAAACTGTCATTTTTAACCAGGACATTATCGAAGAGATACTTGAGACCCTTTTTAAATTCCCGGTTGTAATTGAACAACCGAAAAACCAGTACGAAATATCTCGGCCGGACATTCTCTTTATCTATTTTGATTTGCTGCCTGATTATATTTAAGCTGGTTATAGCCTGGGATTTTTTACCTTCGTAAAGCGTGAAGTTTTCAACGGTTAAATCTTCAACCGCTTTTCCTTTATAAAATACCCGTACCGGTACTTCCACATTTACAACTTTGACTTCTTCCCTGATCCGCTCCTGGCCTGAAATCATCAGTACCACGGCAAAAAAAACGACAATAAAAAGTTTTTTTTTTCTCATTTGTCTACCTCTCTTGTAAACAAATGTTACACAATTAAAATAAAAAAGTCAAGAAAAAACAATCGGAATGAAATACCTATCCCCGGAGTGTTAATCGTCCCCGCCGAGCAGACCGGAGCGGATCAAGAAATATAGCAGGGTCATGATGGCCGAAGCCGCGGCTGCCACATAGGTCATGGCTGCCGCACTCAGTACGGCATTAACGCCCTGCACATCACCCTGCGATACCAACCCGTACTCCTGCAGCATCCGTTTGGCCCTGGCTGACGCGTTAAATTCAACGGGCAGGGTAATAAGTTGAAAAAACACCACCACACTGAAGAGAACAATACCGATTTTAACAAGTCCGAACATGTTCAGAAAAAAACCGGCAATAATAATGATCCAGGCAAAATTTGACCCGATGGATGCAATCGGCACCATGGTGTTTCGCAGGGTCAGGGGACCGTAAGCTTTGGCGTGCTGCACCGCATGCCCGGTTTCATGAGCCGCGATGCCCACAGCCGCGACCGATTTACTGTTGAAGACATTGGGCGATAGTTTCACCACTTTTTTGCCGGGATCATAGTGGTCGGACAAAAATCCACGTGCTTTACTCACTCCCACATGGGACAACCCGTTGCGCCGTAAAATCTCTTCAGCCACTTCCGCACCTGTTTTTCCCGAACGGCTGCCAATCTTCGAATATTTATTAAAAGCACTCTTCACCCGGAAGGATGCGAAAGCCGAAAGCGCAAGTACCGGCAGCATCATGATCCAGTAAAGAGGATCGATTCCAAACATTTTTTACCTCCTAAAATCCAATCTTTGAAACAAACCGCGTAACCAGTCCCAGAAGATCCGGCACATCGGTTACGGTATGGAAACCTCTACCGTCATAGGCCGGGGTAGGTCCCAGGACAGAGCCGCCTCCTGTAAGACCGGCTTTTTCCCGGAGCTTTCGCTTCTCCTTTTCAAGCTCCAATCTTTCTTGTTCCATGCGTGACTTATGATGCATTAGTTGTCCTCCGGCTTTTATCCATTCCATCAACTTCTTGAGTTCTCCGCCGTCTAACCATACGCCATCCTGCTTGCATTTATCCACAACAACCCCGCTTCGTGACCCGAAGTTGATCCGGTTCATTAATTTTCCGCACACCGGGCATTTGATATACCTGACCGGGTAGTCGTCATGGCGGGGTAGATTCCTGATATTTTTCATCTGTTCGTGATTGATGTCAAAAACATTGGAGACCGATTTATCGAGAAGAGCTTCTACTTCTCCGGGATCGAAAAATAGCCCGAAGCAGTCGGGACATTTTTCGATGAGGAATTTACCATCCAGTTGAAGATCAATGGTTTGCAGAGGTTTATTACAACGTGGGCAGATGCGCTCAGACTCCGGTTCTTCCACCGTGTGTTTATGAATGCCTTTCAAATCGATATCATTAGGAGTGTGGCAATATCCACAAATATGTGATCTCGGCGGCAGTGGTGCACCACAGTTCTTACAATTCGCCATCGCAAACCTCTTATTCGTTTTTAATTGATATTTTATTTTCTACAATTATATTATACCATTGATGGATTGTTTTTTAAATAATTTTATTTCTATTCTCAACTTCCCATATCCGAATCGATATGATTTATTATCTCCCGGGCAAACACCATCATGTCGTGGAGATGGGAGTAGACAAATTTTCCGTTTCTACCGGAGATTGCCAGGTTTTCAAAGGTTTGCAGATAGTTAAGAATTTTTTCCACTTTCTCTTTATAACCTGCTGCCAGGACCGGGTAGGCGTCTTTCATTCGGAATACCAGTTTGTCGATGATATCGTCCTTTTTTATTAAACCTGTTTTTAAGAGTTGGGATAAAACCTGGCGGGTCAGCCCGTCATCTTCCATCTGCCATAAGCTGACTTCCGGGCGACAGGGGATTTCCATCACTAAGGAGGTTTTATCCTTCGGGGCCATGAAGGAACTTCGGCTTTTGGGTTCGTAGAGGCGGGAAAAGACAAAATCCTTTTCAGGGAAGTAGATGGTAGCGGCTTTGGTAACCCTATCCTTTTTTAAAAGAAAAGCCACCAGTATGACATGGCGATAGCGCAGGCTCCTTACAAGTTGAAGAATTTCTTCCGGTGGGGCGGGCTTCATGATATGCAGTAAAACATTGATGGATAATGTGCTGACGACCCGGCTCACTTCCGCCCCTTTCCATAAATTTATTTTCTCCCTGCCGTTTATTTCGATTGCACAAACCCTGCGGTTGTCGTGAAAGACTCCGGTTAGGGCTGCCTGCGTGCGAATGTTTTCGGGCCCGCAAAACCGGGCCAATTTATCGCAAATGTTTCCGATGCCGCGGTCCGGGTAATAAAAAGAGCCGTCTAAATGTTCTGTTTTGGCTTTAGAACCCAGGAGAGCTTCTTTGATAAAAGTCTTTAAATTAAGCCCTTTCATGCGTTTTCCGGCAATATCCGGGGAGAGCTTACCGCAGGGAATGCCCCATAGTTTTTCGGAGTAGTTGAGTAAGAAACGCCGGGCCAGGGTCGGTCCATAAGTCTGCAGGGCAAAGCTTTCAAAATTTGCCTGCGATTCTTTTTTTTTCCTGCCCTTATGGTGATTTCCGCTCCATATTCTCAAGCCTATTACTTCGAAAGCCGCCTTTAAAAAAGTAAACAGGCCCAGGTTCCTCAGCAGGTTGAGAGGTGACAGGGGAAAATCGACAAATTTTCCCCGGTCGAATATCTGGCTGTGGATATTGATTTTCTTTAATTCGCTGCCTAACAGCTTTTTTATTTCTTCGGTGGCAGGGGCGTCTTTATCATGGAAGCGGTGTGCACCGGAATCGAAGAAAAAATCGCCATGTTCAAATGTGACGCAATTCCCTCCTACCCGGCCGGAGGCTTCATAAATGGTAAAGGGGATGCCTGCTTTCCGGGCATAATATCCAACTGCCAGGCCAGCCGGCCCCCCGCCCAATATCGCAATTTCACCGCGCTCTTTCATAAGTATTATAATATTTCTAAGAACTGTTTTTTACCACGAAGTTCTATATTACTCTTTAAAGATTTCGTTAAAATCAAAGGCGATAG
>JAGLQA010000600.1 GCA_023137075.1 Candidatus Aminicenantota bacterium | reverse complement strand
AAAGAAGAATACATCTATTCCGCCGTATACGATAAAAAATCGGACAGCGTTATCATCGGGACCGGTAATTTCGGCAGGGTTTACCGGGTAAAGGCGGACGGCAACTTTTCTATTATCTACGAAAGCGAGTCGGCCCAGGTGTTTAAAATTGCCGGTAAGAACCGGGGGTTTACCGTCATATCCAACAATACCGCCTCAATAACCCGGGTTGAGGAAACCCTCAACAGCAAAGGCAGTTACCTGTCCGAAATCTTCGACCTGGAAATCCAATCCCAATTGGGGAGAATTTACTGGGGCGCCTCTGCCGGCCAAAGCACCGACGTTCAACTTTTTATCCGCACCGGGAACTCGAATATCCCGGACAAAACCTGGACCGATTGGTCGGCCCCTTTCACAGACAGGGAAAATTCCACCATCGGTGTGTCCGGCACCCGGTACTTCCAGGTAAAAGCGGTATTAAATTCCTCCAATATCGGCCAGGCCCCTTATTTAAGCAATTTCCGGGTTTTTTATGTTCAATCCAATCTTTCGCCGCAAATAGAAGAGATCCGGATATTTAAGAACAATCCCAAAAGTTCACCCTTCCCCCCGGAAAAAACGGACAAAAAAAAGGAAAAAAAGAACAAATCCCTGCTCATAAGCTGGAAGGCCAAAGACCCCAATGGAGATAAACTGAAGTATAATTTATTCCTGAAAAAAGCAGGCGACAAAAACTGGATCAATCTAAAAGAGGATATGACGGAGAAAAAACTGGAACTCAATACCGAACTGTATGAAGATGGAGAATATGTATTACGGATCAGTGCCGACGATTCCCTGGCAAACCCCCCGTCCTTAGCAAAGTCGCACACAAAAGTGTCGAGTTCCTTTAATATCGATTCCACTTCACCTGTCATTACGGATTTTTCAATCCAGGGTAAACAGATAAATTTCAATGTCATCGATAAAACTTCGTTAATTGCCGGTGTTCTGTATTCCTTTGACGGGAATATCTGGTATCCTATCTTCCCGAAGGATATGATAAACGACTCTAAATCGGAGAACTACAGTTTTAATTTAAATAAAAATATAAAGGTCAGTGGTTCGAACTCCAAAAAAATTATTTTCATAAAAGTCATCGATGAATTTAACAATTATAAGGTCTTTCAACGCGAAATCTAATTGAAAATTATTATTAAGGAGTAAAAATAAAAATGAAAATTCACGAATATCAAGCGAAGGAATTATTTAGACAATTCAATGTCCCCGTTCCCGACGGCGCTGTGGCGGAAAACAAGGAGGATGCCTTTGCCGCGGCAGAGAAATTGGGATACCCCTGTGTCATTAAGGCCCAGGTCCATGCCGGTGGCCGGGGAAAAGCCGGGGGGGTAAAGCTGGCAAAAAACAGTGAGGAAGCGCAAACCTACGCCGGTCAAATAGTGGGGATGAAATTGGTTAGCAAGCAGACCGGCCCGGAAGGTAAATTAGTCCGAAAAGTCCTGGTAGAAAAGGGTTTAAATATCTTGCAGGAGTTGTACTTAGCCATTATCGTGGACCGGGAAAGGGAGATGCCCGTTATCATCGCGTCCACGGAGGGCGGAATGGAGATCGAAGAAGTGGCGGCGAAAAACCCGGAACTCATCTTCAAGGTTCATGTTCATCCCCTTACCGGGCTATCCGGTTATCATATCAGGAAACTGGCCTTCAGCCTGAAACTCAACAAAGTCCAGGTTAAAAATTTCACCCGGTTAATTCAAAATCTTTACAATCTTTTCATCAAAAAAGATGCGTCCTTACTCGAGATAAACCCGTTGATCATAACCGATACCGACGACGTGATCGCCCTTGACGGAAAAATTAATTTTGACGACAACGCCCTGAGCCGGCAGCCGGATGTGGCGGAACTGCGGGATATCCACGAAGAGGAGCCTTTAGAAGTTGAAGCAGCCAAATACGATCTCAATTATATAAAACTTGACGGTAACATCGGCTGCATGGTCAATGGCGCCGGTCTGGCCATGGCCACCATGGATATCATTAAATTTTACGGCGGCGAGCCGGCCAACTTCTTAGATGTCGGCGGCGGCACTTCGGAAGAACGGGTAAAGAAGGCTTTTAAGATATTACTGACCGACACAAATGTCAAAGCCGTTTTTGTGAACATATTCGGAGGTATTGTCAGGACCGACTTAGTCGCGAAGGGAATTGTAAACGCGGTTAAGAACATGGAAGTAAAAATACCCATCGTAATCAGGTTAGTCGGAACCAATGAAGAAGAAGGCCGAAGAGTCCTGCAAGAGTCGGGAATGGATTTCACGGCAGAGAACAGTCTGCCCGATGCCGCCAAAAAAGTAGTCGAGTTGTCATCCTGAAGGAGAACATCATGTCGATATTGGTAAATAAAAACTCACGAGTTGTGGTTCAAGGTTTCACAGGGAGGGAAGGCACATTTCACACCACCCAGATGATCGAATACGGCACCAATGTGGTCGCCGGTGTCACGCCGGGTAAAGGCGGTATCACCCACTTAGACAGGCCGGTATTCAATTCCGTTACGGAAGCGGTGGAAAAAGAAGGCGCCAATGTCTCCGTTATTTTCGTCCCCTCCCTTTTCGCGGCCGATGCCATTTTCGAAGCGGCCGATGCGGGAATCGAGGTAATCGTATGTATCAGTGAAGGAATTCCCACCCTCGATATGGTAAAGGCAAAGAACTTTCTCAGGACAACCGGGGCAAAACTGGTCGGACCCAATTGCCCGGGTGTCATTACCCCCGGCGAAGCAAAAGTCGGAATCATGCCCGGCCGGATTCATAAGAAAGGACGAATCGGGATCGTATCCCGTTCCGGCACCCTCACCTATGAAGCGGTAAACCAGATTACCAACCTGGGTATGGGCCAGTCCACGGCCGTGGGCATCGGCGGTGACCCGATCATCGGCTCGAATTTTATCGATATCCTGGAAGCCTTTGAAGCGGATGAAGAAACCGATGCCGTTGTTTTAATCGGTGAGATTGGCGGCACCGCCGAGGAAGATGCGGCAAAATTTATAAAAGAAAATCTCAGCAAACCCGTCGTATCCTTTATCTCAGGCCAGACCGCGCCCCCGGGAAGACGGATGGGCCATGCCGGCGCGATCATTTCAGGCGGAAAAGGCACGGCAGCGGAAAAGATGAAGGTCTTGCGGGAGCACGGCGTTCATGTGGTAGAGAATCCCGCGGATCTTGGCATCACCGTGCAGCAGGTACTAAAATAATTATTGATATATCCAATGCATTCGTGGTATAATAAAAAGGTGAAAAAAAAAGATATTTTACTTAATAGCTTTTTTCTCCGCTTTTGCCATGAAGGTAAATGGAAAACCGGAGTTTTGGGATTCACTTACTTTCTAAAAACAATATTCACGACAGGAAGGATAAATTATCTTCCGGGGGTAAAAAATGATTGATCAAAAAGGAAAAATATCGATCGGCGTTATTATAACACTATTGATTATCTTTTATGGCGGATATGTCGCGGTACAATTTTTATCGGCAGGATTTACGGTATCCCAGATTGAAAACGAAATCCAGGAAGCTCTGTACGCGAGGCAGGGTTCCGATTTCACTCCCTCCGTAGGTGAAAAAGCGATCAAGGACATCCTGGACAGGAAAGATGTTTTTTATAATGGGGAAGACGAAAGCGTGGTTGTCGTAACGGTAGACCGGCGAACCTTCAGAACCACTTTTTATGTTGAATTTGAAATAGATATAAACTTGATATTCTCTAAGAAAATAAAATATGTTATCATAGACAAAGTCCTGAACCGCTAACATAAGTATGAGTTGACGAATGGCAGCTAACGAGAACAAAGAGGTCATCTATATTAAAATCTTCTTCGGTTTTATAGTACTCGTCCTGTCCGTAATCATTCTCAAAGAGTTAAGAAGCATTTTTATTCCACTCTTTATGGCGCTGCTGCTGTATTTCTTCTTTAACGGGGCGGTAAAGAAATTACTGAAGATGAAAATTCCGCAGTTATTCGTATTAACCTTTTTGTTGATATTTATATTCATCATATTTTATCTTTTCGGGGTTTTAATCTATTCCGGGGCATCTTCTTTTATTGCGAAGTTCCCCGAATACAGCGCCAAATTTACGGAAATGGCAACCGGCCTCCTGGAAAAATTAAAACTCCCCTTAGATATAGTGAAGAATTTTGATCCTTCAGAGTTAAAAGATGCCTTAGACCTTTCTAAGGTGACGGCCATTGTTTCTTCCACTTTCGGAGACATCGGCTCGTTCTTTGGAAATTTAATCATGGTGCTGCTCTTTTTAATGTTTATGCTGGCAGGGCGGAGGGGCTTAACAGGCAGGATTAATAAAGCCTTTGACGAAGAAAAATCCGACCAGATAAAATATATCCTCAATTCCATCGAAAACCAGGTTCAACACTACCTGATAATTAAGACCTTTGTTAGTTTCTTAACCGCCTTTATCGGTGGGGTTATATTGATTATCGCCGGTATCGACTTTGTTATCTTTTCCGCTTTGTTGATTTTTGTTTTGAATTTTATCCCCAATTTCGGTTCTATTATCGCGACTGTATTTCCCATAACCGTTGGTTTGTTAAAATACGGTCTATCGCTCAAGGTGATTATCGCTGCCGTCCTTTTAATGTTAACCCAGTTCATCATCGGGAATGTGGTGGAACCGAAATTAACCGGAAAAAGCCTCGACCTGTCACCAATAGTGATACTGATATCTTTAATATTCTGGGGATA
>JAGLQA010000060.1 GCA_023137075.1 Candidatus Aminicenantota bacterium | reverse complement strand
CGAAATACATCAAAACCATCTGGGGTACAGGTTATGTGTTCATCGGAGAAGAATAAGATGAAAATCAACCTCTTACAAAAACTGCGCAGCAGCCTATTTTTTAAAGTTTCCCTGTTGTTTTCCCTGTCACTAATTGTAACGGTCGCGGTTCTGCTCACTATCCACCGGTTTTTACTCCTGTCCGGGAATTTTCCGGTCATGCACAAGAACGCGGTGAATTACGCCGGTTATATCATGGGTGAAATCGGAAATCCAGCGGACATTCAAAAAGCGAAAAAAATTGCCGACAGCCTTTACATGCAGATCCGAATCGAAACCCCAAGGCAAAAATGGGCCAGCCACGAAGATATGATCGATTTCGCGCATCTTAAACTGCCTGTTTATGATGAGGAGAAGGGAATTTTTGCCGGTTTTAGCGACGAAGGATTCACTGTCGCCATCCTCAAGGGCAACCATCGTCACCTGTTTATCATGCAGCCCAGGAAAGAAGGATTCCGGTATATTGTCGGTGCCTTTGTGCTCGCCATCATTTCTTTTACTACTATTCTGATTATTGCCATGTATTTTTTAATGCGCTGGCTGTTAAAACCGGTAAAGGTGCTGCGTGAAGGAGTGCGGCAGTTAAGCGAAGGCAACATCGAGCATGAAATGGCGACCCGGCGAAGCGATGAGTTGGGGCAATTGGTCGATTCCTTTAATACCATGACCCGGCGCATCCGGGAGATGATACAGGGCCGGGAACAACTGCTTTTAGATGTCAGCCATGAACTACGTTCACCCTTGACCCGGATCAAAGTGGCGTTGGAATTCTTAGAAGAAGGTAGTACTAAGAAAACGATCCGGGATGATATCGGGGAAGTGGGACGAATGATTGCCGAGCTGCTCGAAACCGAGCGGCTGAAAAGCCGCTACGGTGGCCTGGAACGAAAAAAGACCAACATGTTGAAATTGGTACAGGAGGTATGCGCCGGTTTCCGGGATATGAAACCCGGTATCAAGATAATTTCCTTTCCCGCTGATATCTATTTAAACGTGGATCCGGAACGAATAGCGGTATTGCTGCGAAATATTTTTGAAAACTCCCTTAGATACTCGGATTCGGACGGATACCCGGTTGAAATATCTCTTCGGCAAAAAAGCGATGAATCCATTATCGCGATCCAGGATTTCGGCAGCGGCATCCCGGAGCAGGATTTGCCCCATATTTTTGAACCTTTTTACCGGGTCGATAAATCCCGGTCTAAGGAGACCGGGGGTTATGGTTTAGGAATGAGCCTCGGTAAAAAAATCATGGAAGCCCATGGTGGCACTATCGAGATATCAAGTAAGTTAAAAGTCGGGACCACTGTTTTCCTGAAATTCAAGAAACATAACCCTTAGTTTTCCTTACCTTCGGCGACCCTGCCGGGGGCCAAACTTTTATAAAAGTTTGATCAAAACTTTTGTTGCGCCTTTCGGATAATGCGTCAAGCCATCAATACATCATAACGTAAGAAATGCTTTTTTTAAACCCTTTAGAGCCAACTCTAAGCTTCAATTACAATTTGTAACAATTTGGTCAATATTTATTTACATTTGGATTGTATTATATGTATGAAAGCTCAATCACAGGTTGGGTGATCAAAACAGGAGGCAGCATGAAGAAGAAAAGAAAGATTATTAACTGTGTATTCGGACTTTTGCTTATAGCAAGCTTAACAGACGCTGGCTATGCCGTGGAAGTAGAGGAATTGACCTTGGACAAGGCCATCGAAATCGCCCTGAAAAGTAATCCGAGTTTAAGGCAGACGGCCAACCAGGTGAAATTGGGCGAAATCTCCGTTAAACAGAGAAAAACCAATTTTTACCCCGATTTAAACCTGTCCGCCAACTCGACAAAGCAATACAGTAAAACCCTGAACCAGGGTACCGGCTTATACGAAAATAATAACAATACTAATTTGAATTTAAGTCTTTCGTCGAATGTAAATCTTTTTAACGGATTCTATGATATTGCCTCTCTTCAACAAACGAAATCTGAGTTAAAGGCAGCGAAAGGGAACCTATCACGTTATTCCCAGGCCATTGTATTCGAAACCATCCAACGTTATATCCAGGTGATAACCGCCAGTGAATCGATAAAAGTTGAAACAGAAAACCTCGAGGCTCAACGACTCCAACTCATTCGCGTCGATGAATTCGTGAAAGCGGGCAGGCGTCCTGTTACCGACCTCTATCAACAGAAGGCGGAAATATCCAGATCCGAATACCGTCTCTTAGAAGCCGAGCGAAATTATAAACTCAATAAACTATTATTACTGCAAACCCTGGGAATCGAAGCGGGTGTCGATTACCGGGTAACAGGCCTCGACATCGACGCATCGATAAAAGAGACACAGGAATTCGATGAGGATAATATGCTGAAAGAAGCCTTGATAAGAAGGCCGGATATCGATGCTCAACAACAGCAAGTAGAAGCTGCTCAAAAAGGTGTTACCGCCTCCCGGTCGGGGTACTGGCCCAAATTATCGTTTTTCACGGATATTGCTACAAATTACAGCAGCATGAATGAATTAGACGGTCTTTCAAAGCAACTTTTTGATAACAATCCCAATGCCACTATCGGTTTATCGCTTTTCGTACCGCTTTTCGATAAAGGTACAACAAAAAATAGTGTGGCGTCCGCAAAAGTACAACTGGCCAACCAACAATTGGAATCGAAGAAATTAGAACAGCAAGTAGGTGTTGAAATCCGGCAGGCCATCGAAGATTACAACACGGCCAGGAAACAGGTCGATGTGGCCGAATCCCAGCTTAAATACGCGCAGTCGGCCTTAGAGAGCGTACAGGGTCGTTACAATGTAAACGCCGCCACCATGGTGGAGCTTACCCTGGCCAGGACTCAATACCTGGAAGCGCGCTATTCCCGCATCGAGGCGAAATTCAACCTGCTGCTGCGGGGAATTGCCGTCATGTTTTACCAGGGAACCCTCAATTCTAACATAGATTAAAGTTTTAAGGAGTTTAAAATGAATAAGAAAAAGAAAAAATTAATTATCA
>JAGLQA010000006.1 GCA_023137075.1 Candidatus Aminicenantota bacterium | reverse complement strand
GTTTTTTCTCCATATGTCTAACGTAGGATATAATACTCCAATTGTCAAGTGATAGGAAGGAATTAATCCACTGTTATCCCAGGATAACAGTGGATCGTCGAATTATTCAGGATATTCTATTTCCTGTTTTTCTTCAGCTTTTCTTTGAGTTTCTTCCAGTAGTCGATTCGTTCTTTTATCTTTTTTTCAAAACCCAACTCTTTGGGGATATAAAAATCCCTTTCCTTGATCTCTTCCGGCATGGTCTCCATGATGGTGGTTTTTTCATCAAAGTCATGCGCGTAAAAGTATTCCTTACCCGCCCCTTTTTGCGCAGCTATAAAATTTGAGGGGTTAATAATATGAATGGGAATTGCCGCGTTTTTATAGGTTTCCACTACTTTTTTCATCTTCTTCTCTGTTAGATAGAGGGAATTGCTCTTAGGAGCAGAAGTCAGGTAAACGGCAACATAGGCAAGAAAAAGATCGCCTTCCGGTGAGCCCAAATATTCATACGCCTCTTTTGCCTGCAGGCATATTTTTAATGCCCCGGGATCGGAGAAACCGATATCCTCCACCGTGATTCGTATCATGCGGCGCAGGATGTACAACGGGTCTTCGCCTCCTTCCATCATGCGATAGAGATAGTAAAGAGCGGCATCCACATCCGAGTTTCGCACGCTCTTGTGAAAGGCGGAGATCAACTGGTAGCGCTCGTCGCCTCCGCGGTCATAGGCCGCGACTTTGTTCCGGATAATCTCTAAAACCATCGCTTCGCTGACCGGTTCGCTGCTGCCGGCGGTAATATGAAAGATAATTTCGAGTAGGTTCAGCAGCCTTCTCGCGTCCCCATTGCTGTAATTGAGGATGATGTTTGTCGTATTACCGGTCAGCCGAATCGTGATGCCGGTCTCCCCGGTTATATAGTCCAAGGCCTTGTTTAAAATGTTTTTTAAATCACCGGTCCCCAAAATAAAAAACTCCAGGATTTTTGTCCGGGACAGCAGGGCCCGGTTAATCTTGTAGGCCGGGTTCTCGGTAGTAGTGCCCAAAAGTACGATATCGCCGCGTTCCACATAAGGCAGAAAAGCGTCCTGGGTGTGCTTATTAAAATGATGAATCTCATCCACAAATAGCACCAGGGATTTGCCGTACATTTTGCGCACTTCGACAGCCTGCTTCATAATGTCCCGGATCTCCTTGATCCCGGATATGGTGGCGGAAAACTCCACCGCAGGGGAATCCAGCTCTTTTACGATAATCCGGGACAGGGTGGTTTTTCCCGTGCCCGGCGGTCCCCAGAAGATTAATGAGCTCAATTTTTTCTTTTCGATAAAAGAGCGAATGATTTTTTCTTTACCGGTCAAATGTTCCTGTCCGGCAAAGTCCTCCAACTTTGCGGGTCTCAACTTATCGGCTAAAGGAAAAATATCTTTCATTAGAATCTTATTTTCTTTTAAACTAGTTTTTTTACTAAGGTCTCATTTTAACACAGAGCACACAGAGGACACAAAGAAAACTAAAAAAAATTATGTATAGGGACAGGTAAATTATTAAAAATTGGGAATTGATTTTTGA
>JAGLQA010000599.1 GCA_023137075.1 Candidatus Aminicenantota bacterium | reverse complement strand
TCAAATGAGCATGTAATTGCCCGTTAATCCTGGAGATTGCCTGGTAGGTTCTCTCTACTTTTGCCGAAACAGCAGATGCAATCGCTTGAGCAGTATTACTCTTTACCCCTTTTTTAAACATAACCAGGACTTCCCCTTTCGCGTATTCAGGCGCCGGTTTACTGCCTGAATTCCGGCCTAATTTCTTTGCGTCAATCTTTGCCGATCCGCCGGAAATCACGGCCTGGGTTAGGAACGTGAAAACAAAAACAGCAAAAAGCGACACAAACACAACTAAACTTTTCCTCTTTAAGAGGGATTTGACTTTCATGTTTACCTCCTTATAACTGTAAAATATTTTAATGTATATAGACAACCTTAAAAAATATTTTACCACTTTTTCAAATGAAATGAAAGTTTTTTTAAAGAAATTTCATTGACTTTCGGAAGCGAAATTTTTATAATAGCTGAATGGGAAAAAAGAACATCTTTTACTTAATTCCACCACTGATTATAATGCTGGTCTTCTTTTACTTTCTTTTCTTTCCGAAAAAAAGTCTCGAAATCCTGGAGGCTGGCAGCTTAAATGTTCTTCTCATTACCTTAGATACCACCAGGGCGGATAGAATCGGGGCTTACGGTTACGCAGGTGCGAAAACGCCGAACCTGGACTCCTTAGCATTGAAGGGAGTGAAATTTTCGAATGCCTATTGCCAGGTGCCGCAGACGCTGCCTTCCCATTGCTCGATTCTTACCGGCACATACCCGCTGTATCATCATGTTCACAGCAACGGTTTTAATTTCCTGGGTACTGAGTACCTGACCTTACCGGAGTTATTAAAATCCCACGGCTTCAAAACCGCCGCTTTTATCAGCTCTTTCACTGTTGATTCACGATTCGGGCTGGACCAGGGTTTCGACTTTTATGATGACAGTATCTCAGAAGAAGAAATATTCAAGAGTTTCCATTCACAAAGAAGGGCGGACAAAGTATATGAGTCTTTCTGCGGGTGGTTTAACCGGAATTCCCGGGACAGGTTCTTTTGCTGGGTACATTTTTTTGATCCGCACCTTCCCTATGCTCCGCCGTCTCCATACAAAGAGATTTTTGCCGACAATCCCTACGATGGAGAGATTGCTTATATGGATTTATATATCGGCAAGATAATAAAAAGATTGGCTGAACAAAATCTACTCCGTAAAACGCTCATCATCCTGGCAGGAGATCACGGTGAAGCCTTTGGTGAAAAGGGTGAACGGGAACACGGTCTTTTTCTCTATAACTCAACCATGAAAGTACCTCTTATATTTTATGCGGAAGGCATCCTCCCCGGCGGCATGGATATCCGTTCCAATGTTCGGCTTATCGATATTATGCCGTCCATACTGGACATTTTAAAAATCGAGGTTCCCGATGTGGTTCAAGGAACCACTCTTCTGCCCTATATAAAAGCAGGCAAAAGTGAAGACCTGCCCACTTACCTGGAAACAGTTTATCCGAAGGATTTTTTCGGCTGGTCCGATTTGAGTGGACTGGTCGACGGCCCGTGGAAATACATCCGGGCTCCTAAGCCGGAATTGTATAATTTAATCGAAGACCCCGGCGAAGAAAAAAATCTCTTCACCAGTCAAAATAAAAGAGCGCGTTTAATGGCAAACAAGTTGACAAAGCTGGTAAAAGAGCATCTCCTGGAAATAGATATTAAGAAAAGGCGGTTATCTTCCGAAGAACTGAAGCGCTTAAGGTCCCTGGGTTATGTGGGAGGAGGATTACCGAAAGACCGGTCGAACACCCCCCTACCCGACCCCAAAGACAAATTGGATGAATATAATCTGATCTATGAAGCCAAGATGCATGAATACGGAAAAAAATATCAAGAGGCTGTTTTAATCTACCGAGAAATCATTGATAGAAGCCCGGAAGCGCCCTGGAACTATGTCAATCTTTCGATCTGTTATGCGAAGATGAATAACCTGGATGACTGCATTAGGGTTCTCAAACAAGGGTCGGAGAGAATACCGGGTTCTCTTATCCTGCTTTCCCGTTTGGGACTTTTTTATATGAGGAGTACCCGGTATAAAGAAGCCTTTGAAACAGCCCGGCAGGCGCTTGCCCTTGATCCTCGCTGCCTGGATGCACTGTTAACCTGCGGCTGGTCATTAATTATGACGAGGAAGTGGGCAGAATCGCTGCAATATTTTAAGAAATCATTGGAGATTGAGCCTGAAAACAAATCGGCCCGGGTAAAATATGCCTATTGTCTGGGCGCTTTAGGAAGAGGAGGCGAAGCTCTTGAAATCTATACCGATTTAATAGAAGAATATCCGGATGACTACAGGCTGTATACCGACGTGGGTATTATTCACAATTCAATGGGAAATTTAGACCAGGCCCTAATAAGTTATAAAAAGGCTGTTGAAATAAAACCCTTTTATGAGAATTTTCTGAATTATGGAGTAATCCTTGGCAGGAAAGGAAAGTTTAAGGAAGCTGTTCATTATCTGAAATTGTATCTACAAAATACCTCCGAAGGCAGCACACCGAGAAAGGTAAAAACCCGTCAGACGATCTCCTTATGGGAAAAGCGGTTGTAATATTTAGAAGTATTAGTATGAAAACTAAGTTTATATGAATTAAAGGGAAAAAATGCTAAAACTGAGATTAACCATATTAATGATTGTCCTTTCGTTTTTTATCGGCTGCAAAAAAGAGACAACCGTTCCCGGGTTCTCCGGGGAGGTCGATTACAACCTGCTGCTGATCGTTATCGATACCATGAGGGCGGATCGCATCGGGGCTTACGGCTTCGAAAAAGGAGGAACACCGAATATCGACCGGCTGGCCGGAGATGGAGTTATGTTTAAGAATTGCTATGCTTCGGCTCCCTTAACCCTCCCCTCTCATTGTACTTTATTTACCGGGAGGCATCCTTTTGCCCATAATGTGAGAAACAACGGTAATTACTACTTAAACGAAAAAGAGATAACACTGGCTGAAATAATGAAAGAGCAAGGTTGCTTAACCTATGCCGTTATCAGTTCCTTTGTACTTCATTCCAGGTTCGGTTTGGACCAAGGTTTCGGTTTTTACGATGACTCATTAGATATAAAAAAAATCATCCATGACACTAAAACCGAAATTAAAGCGGACAGGGTTTATACCGGGTTTAAAAACCGGTTTGACAAAAATTTCGATAAAAGATTTTTTGCCTGGGTTCATTTTTACGATCCCCATAAACCTTATGATCCGCCGGACAATTATAAAATGAGATTTCCAGGTGACCCCTACCAGGGGGAGGTGGCATTTGTAGATTTTCACATCGGGAAAATTGTGGCCGACCTGGAAGCAAAAAAGATACTGGATAAGACATTGATCATTATTGTGGGTGATCACGGTGAGGCTTTCGGTGAACATAAAGAGTTCGGACACGGTATCTTTTGTTACGAGGAAAGTCTTAAAGTTCCGTTGATTTTTTACAACCCGGGCATATTGGGAAAGGGCAAAGTAATAACAAGGCCCGTCAGCCTGGTGGATTTTTTGCCTACGGTGCTGCACCTCTTCGGGATAAAGAAACCCGGTGTTGTCCAGGGAAAGAGCTTTGCCGATCTATTGTCCGGAATAGAAGCAGAGAAGGGACAAGCCACTATTTATTTTGAAAGCATGCAGGGTAAGGAGAAGATGAACTTTGCTCCCCTGACCGGTTTATTAGTCGATAATTATAAGTATATATCACTTCCCGAACCGGAATTGTATGACCTAATAAACGATCCCCTGGAAAAGATCAATCTATTTAAGGGGGAAAATAGCCTGGCAAAAAAAATGGATCGACTGCTAAGGGAATATATGATCTCCCATTCGACAACTACTTTCTCAACAAAGAGAAAATTGACCGGTGAGGATGAGAAAAAGCTTCAATCTCTCGGTTATATTTCACCGGTTTCTGCGAAATCCAAACAGGTCATAGATCCCAAAAAAGGGATAAATATTGTCAACAAAATGAACGACATTGGGATGCTGATGAAAGAGAAAAAATACGTCGAAGCGGAAAAGATGTTAAAGGAATTAATAGCAAAACACCCAGATTTTTGTTCAGTGCGGTTTTATACCGAACTTATCAATTTATACGCTGCTATGAAAGATGTTAAACAAAGAAGGAAGACTTTGATAGAAGCGATCATGCGGTTTCCCGAAGAAACAAACTTCAAGATGAACCTGGCTGTAATCTACTTTAAGTCGGACGACATGGCCAATTCGGAAAAATGGTGTTTAAAACTATTAAAACAAGACCACTCTTATACGCCTGCCTATATAATATTGGGACGAATTAAAGGTTTGAATGCTTTACCGGACCAGGCCGTTTCCTATTATGAAAAGGCTTTGTCCATTGAGCCGTTAAATGTTTTACTGCAGTTTGAATACATTGAGTTCCTGGCTTTAAGAGAAAAAAGATCCCGGATGATAGAGGTCATCGATTCGGTTCTTAAAAATGAAACGTTGAGTAAAGAGGTGGGAAATTTTAAAATCAAAACCCGGGTTGCAGTATTGTTATCCCAGGTCGGTGAATGGGATCGAGCCGTCGCTGTTTTCCGGGAAATAATCGCTGAACAAAAGGCCGACGCTCATGTATGGAACGAATTAGGCATGTGCTATTCCAGGAAAGGAGATTTTAAAGATGCCTTTAACGCCTTTAACCGGTCCCTTGCCCTGGATAATAACAATGCGCAAACTTGCAGCAACATGGGAAATCTATTAATGACACTCTTCGCAAGAACCAGGGATAAGCGATATCTTGTCAAGACTAAAGATTTTTTTATCAAAGCCACAAGAATCAATCCCCGATTTGCAGAGGCCTACACCGGGCTTGGAGCTGCCTACCGCTTTTCAGGTGAAAAGGAGAAAGCGATTAAATCCTGGCAAGAAGCGATTCGTATCAAACCCGGTTTTATCAATGCTTACCTTGCCCTGAGTACTTTTTATCTTGAAACCGGGCAAAAGCAAAATGCCCTCAAATATCTCAACCGCTGCAAGGAGCTATTTTATTCAAAACTGAAAGAGGAGGGCCGGCGCCGCCTGGACCAGCTCCTCCAACAAGCAAAGTAATAGTTAAGTGCGCTTCGTCATCTATAATTTAACTCTTTTAAAACCTCATCTAAAGCGGCGACCAAAAAATCGGCATTTTTCCGGTCAAATACAATCGGCGGCTTGATCT
>JAGLQA010000598.1 GCA_023137075.1 Candidatus Aminicenantota bacterium | reverse complement strand
GTCTTTACCTTTACCTAAAATTCCCATCAATTTTTTTGGGGCGACCGCAAGGGTGCGCCCCTACAGGGTTTCGGGGAATTAATAGGTCTTGTAGGGGCTGGGCTTGCCCCAACCCGATTCTTTTTAAAACGTAGAAATAACGAAGAAATAATATATACGAATACACTCTAATAATCGTTACAAAAATAAAACTAAAAGAGAACCTGAGAAGAGAGAATTTGTTTATTGACCGTTGACCAGGTTCATGCCCATTTCAAGGGCCTTCTTGTTCAGGGGAATCATGTCGTGATAACGCTCCGGCAGGGTTTCCTTTAATGCCGTCATTAATGACTCTTCATCGACAATCTTTTCCACTTTAACCAGGGAACCCAATATCAGCATGTTCATCACTTTGACATTCTTCAACTCTTCCGTGGCTTTTTCAATGGCGGGAAGTGGATAAATTCTGATGTCGGTGCGAGTGGGGCCTTCTTTTATGGTGCTGCTTTCCCAGATGAGTACGCCGCCTTTTTTTACCCGGGGTTCAAACTTTTTCAGGGAGGGTTGATTCAATGCCACAACGATATCATATTCGGTCACAATGGGAGAAGAGATGGGCTCATCACTGATATTCACAATACAATTGGCCGTGCCTCCCCTCATCTCAGGACCATAGGAGGGCATCCAGCTTACCTCTTTCCCCTCTTTCATTGCCGCGTAAGCGATCAGCTTGCCCATGGATAACACACCCTGTCCGCCAAAACCGGAAAAAATCATTTCTTTTAACATGTGCCGCCTCCTATTATTCCTTCTCTTCCGGCTTCTTGAAAACACCGAGCGGGAAGTAAGGATAAACCTTGTCCTTTAACCAATCCAATGATTCTACCGGTGTGCACTTCCACCCGGAAGGGCAATTCGACGCCACTTCGATAAAGGTGGTGCCAAGGCCTTTTCCCTGGTATTCAAAGGCCTTCTTGAGGGCCTTTTTGGCTTTCCTGGCATTGGCGGGTGTGTTGCAGGTCACCCGTTCCACATAGACGACCCTGTCAAACTGAGATACAATTTCACACATTTTTAAGGGCATGCCCATCTTTGCCACATCCCGCCCGTAGGGAGACGTGGTGGTTTTCTGACCCTCTAAGGTGGTGGGGGCCATCTGGCCGCCGGTCATACCGTAAATTCCGTTATTGATAAAAATAAAGGTGAAATTCTCACCCCGGTTGCAGGCATGCAGCGTCTCGGCGGTACCGATGGCTGCCAGGTCGCCGTCACCCTGGTATGAGAAAACATAACGGTCGGGCAGCATGCGTTTTACCGCGGTTGCTACCGCGGCTGCCCTGCCGTGGGCCGCTTCCTGCATATCCACATCTAAATAATCATAGGCAAAGACCGAACATCCCACGGGACATATGCCTACTGTTTTATCCTGGATGTCCATTTCTTCGACCACTTCCATCAACAGCTTATGGATGGTGGAATGAAAACACCCGGGACAGTAGTGCATCCGCTTGGTGGTAAGAGTTTTCGGTCTCTTATATATCAATTCGTATCCTTCTTTCATCTTCATTCTCCTCTATTTTATTTGTTTCCCGGCAAAATCCAATATTTCTTCGGGAGTGGGGATGATTCCCCCTGTCCTGCCGTAGAAATAGACCGGTTTTTCCCCTTCCACTGCCAATTTGATGTCCTGGACCATCTGACCTGCGTTCATTTCCACGGATAAGAAGAATTTTACCCGGTCGGAGGCTGCCAGTTCGGCTACTTTTTGATTCGGGAAAGGCCAGAGTGTGATGGGCCGCAGCAGTCCCATTTTGATGCCTGATTTCCGGGCCAGGTCGACTACCTTCTTACAAATTCTCGATGTCAGGCCAAAGGCCATGACAATGATTTCGGCATCATCGATTTGATATTCTTCGAAGCGCACTTCGTTTTCATCGATTTTTTTATACTTTTCCTGGAGCTTGTTGTTTACGGCTTCCATAACTTCGGATTGAATAAAGAGGGAGGTGATAATATTTCTCTCTCTATCCGCTGTTTTGCCCGTTGTGGCCCAGGGTTTGTCCGGTTTATAGGGCTTCGGGTCAGGCAGGTTTACCTTCTCCATCATCTGGCCGATGGCTCCATCGGACAACAGCATCACAGGGTTGCGGTATTTATCCGCCAGGTCGAAGGCCAGTATGGTTAAGTCCACCATCTCCTGTACCGAGTTCGGTCCCAAAACGATCAGTTGATAGTCGCCGTGACCACCACCCCGGACAGCCTGGAAATAATCTCCCTGGCTGGGTTGAATCGTTCCCAATCCCGGGCCGCCCCGGCACACATTCACCGTTACACAGGGGAGTTCGGCACAGGCGATATAAGAGAGGCCTTCTTGCATTAATGAGAATCCCGGGGAAGATGTGGTTGTCATAACCCGGGAGCCTGCCGCCGCCCCGCCGTAGACCATATTTATTGCGGCTACTTCGCTTTCAGCCTGGATGAGGACATAGTTGTGTTTCGGTTCCTCCATCGCTAAATATTCCACCACCTCCGACTGAGGTGTTATCGGATATCCAAAATAACCCTGGAGTCCTGCTCGAATCGCAGCCTCTCCTAAAGCTTCGTTACCTTTCATAAATTTTACTTCGCCCAATTTTTCCTCCGTAATTGAAATTACCCGGCTTTTTTATAAACCGTGATGGCTGCATCCGGACAAATGACCGCACAGTTCAGGCACGCGATACAATCATCCTCGTTTTTTAAATACGCATAATATAAACCAAAGCTGTTGGTGTCGGATGTATTAAGCGCCAGGCAATCTTTCGGACAGTTAATGACACATAGATTACAGCCTTTACATCCTTCAACCGCTATTTCGACATAACCTTTTGCTGGCATGAAATCCTCCTTCATTCAAAGTACTGAATTTAAATACTATTATAACCATTTTTATAAGTAAATTTCAAGGGTAAGAGGAAAAAAAATTCCTTTCGAACTTCTAATCTTGTACATTCTATTAAAAATAAAGAGAATCGGAGCGAAATTGTTCGATATTCCCGGAACTGAAATGCCGGGGTCTTTAATAATATTTAAAAAATCCGGTATCGCCCCGGGAAAGGATTAAAGTAAATCTTCTAAATCCTGTCGTATTTTTTGCGACAATATTCTTGCCCCATGCCGGTTTAAATGATCCGGGTCGTCAAAATAGGGGGCATCATTATCAAAAAACAGGTTTTGATAATCCAGTACCCTGACTTTAGGATAGGGTTTGATAAGTTGCTTCACCCTATCGTAGAGGTTTTCAACCGGCACCCGGTTCGAGGCGTAGCGAAAATAAATTTCCGTGACCGGAAATTTGACCAATACCAGGTTTTTCCGGTAACGGGCGCACAATTCCAGGATTTTCTCAAAATACCGGGCCACCACTTCATCAATATAATGATGATTATGATAATGGAGGCGCACCCGCTGCCTGGTTCGTTTTTTTCTATTTTTCCGGAAGGTTTCGGTTTTAACCACAAAGCCCCGGATGATTTCGGGTAAGGTCACCTGTCTCTCTTTTTCATCTATCCGCGGCAGTCCGAAGGCGATCTTATACTCACCCAGGTAAGGAAACATTTTTCCCTTGATATATTTTCCGATAAACCTTAACAACTCTCCTTTATAGGACCCCACCTGTAGATAATCGACATACTTAACCCAGTAAAAATCGTGCAGGAAACGATCGGCCCGCCAGGAAGAGAAGGAGTGAATATCCACCGGCAGGATGATGGCTTTTATTTGCGGGTTTCTTCGCAGGATATATTTCAGCTTATAATAGTTATAGATATAGTTTTCTCCATAGAGGGAAAAATTGAAGGCCTGGTGAAAAACCCGGGGATCAAAACCTGTGGCCACATGGGAGTCGCCCAGGGCCAGTACTTCGATTTTTTTTTCAACCTTCTGAAACTCCCTATCGATGAAACCGGTGCGGCTGCCGTCCAATCTTTTTTCCAGGAACCACCGGCCCAGGGCATGGTTGAGCACAAAGAAGAGAAGTAGGAAAAGCACCACCTTCAAGATTTTAATCACCCGTTCTCGTCTCATTCTTTTATCGATTTAAAACCGCAGGCCGATGCTTGCCCCGGCGATGAACCCCCCTAATTTTAACGTTATATCGTCGATCCTATCGGAGGCTAGTAAATAGGATGATGATAGTTCCGTGAAGAAGATGGGGGTCCAATTATAAACCAGGGCCACGCCAAACCTGGCCCCAAAAGCGGAACCCTTATTTAATTTATTTATCGCGTTTTCTTCCCAGTTTACATAAAGCAAGCCGGCATCGATTTTATAGGTAATCTTCCCATTTCCCTGGTAACCTATCCCGGCGGACAGGTATTTTTTACGGGCTTCAGTTTCGAGATTCAGGTCCGGGTAGGTCTGCCCTTTAGCAGACAAAAAACCGTATCCAGCCCAACCGTAGAAATTGTTGAATATCTTTACGCCTGCTTTAAATTCAGGGTAAAATTCGCCGCTCCCGTAAACCTTGCAGTAGACTGGATCCGAAGAGGCCATATAATTCCCGGTGAAGGAAATCATAAAACGATTCGCGCCGCTTAACGCTGCCGCGATGAGCAATAGTATGAAAATTGCTGAAATTAATTTTCTCATTCTTTTTTTTCCTCTTATTTCAAGATTTTTAAAAACAACCCATATCCCCGGGTCAGGGATGAATCGTTACTTCATCGGAATACTTAACTACCGTTCCCTGTGCGTTCAGTATCCCGACACGATAGGTATAACTCTTATCCTTAGCCGGTAGATCATCCAGGACGGTGTGGCTTACGGAAATGGCGTCGGTACTGGCAATTTCTTTTATTTCAACGTATGTCCCACCTGCTTCCTTCCTGTATAATTCATATTTGGGGAAACGAAGGCTATCTTCATTTTTAAATGTCAGGTCGATTTCCGCGTAATATCTCCGCGCCGTCCATGAATATTCTATTTTTCGACGGACGCTGAGAGTGATAACCGGTGGGCTTATGTTAAGGGTCAGGCTGTCGTCCCCAATATAGCGCACACACCCGGAACACATAGGGTAATCCGCCGTTGCCTGGTCAAAGGCCTCTTTTACCGTATAGTTCCGGTAAATATAGTTGAACATACTGTCCTGCCAATCCAGTGAGTTGGACCAGCAATTGGCGCAGGCAGCATCTGCCATGTTACAATATCCCACGGTAACCGTATCTATCAACGATCCTTTCCGGTATTCATAGGACAGCGTATTCTCACCGGTTTGGCACATTCCACCGCAGTGACCTAAAAAAACAAAGGTTTTTTTCGGACCGGATGCCATCCAATCCCCAATGTCCTGCGCGGTCGTGTACTGCTGGCAGGCGCTTAAAAAGAAGTTGCTCCCGCCATGCCCGAATTCATAAATCAATCCTACCGAAGTATTCCGAACCTTACTTTTTATGACGGAAGTGGCGGGCCAGATGGCGTTTTCTGACGGGTATCCCCATTTTTCAAACCAGGTATCGGCATTGATCGTCCAATAGCTCCAGGAACCTGAACATGGCGGTGCGGAGTCGGTAGGGCCGGTGAAGGCGTAGGCATTTACCGGAGGGGCAATCCCGGCGCCTAGATAATCCCCGGTTAGGGAATCAATCACGGCCAGACCGATCTCACTGTCCTTCACATGCCTGACAACCCAGCATGGATTTTCGGGCACCGGGTCCAGGGGAAAAATATCGGATTCGGGAGATATTATTAGTAACCGTGATAAGATAACGTCTCCGCCAACCATGGATTCGGCCTCTTCCTTAGAAACAACCGGGCCGGAAAAGGCCGGAATATTTTCTCGCCTGTTCACCCTGAGAAGCAATAACTCTTCCGTCTGCATGTCAAATTGATACACGGTAAAATCTTTTTCCACAACCGCGCCCTTTAGCGACCGTTGATGAAAGTAGACGATCATCCGGCCGATTTCGTATCGCTCAAACTCCCTATTCCCTTGCTCGTACCTTCCCAGCAGCGGGTCACTTTCCGGTGTAACGATGTTTTTCGCTACCTCCCCGGAATATCCAACCACCCAACTGCTGCAGAGTAAAACGATAAAGACCGACAATAAAAATTTTTGTTTTTTGTTTTTCATTTTTTCACTTCACTCACAGATATTTCCTGTTTTTTTCTTATTAAAATTTTTCAGTAAATTCTTATTTATTTGTACCACGTTTAAAATTTTTTTTCAAGACCAATCCCTATAACCCAGCAATTCTAATTTTTATGGTTAATACATGGATAAATAACGGTCGATTTCCCAGGGATGAACCTGCTGGATATAGAGCTCCCACTCCTTGCGCCTGGCCCCCACAAAATGGTCGTAAATATGACTGCCAAGGACGGCTTTTACCAACTTATCTTTTCCCATGTAATAAAGGGCTTCGCTCAGGTTTCCCGGCAAAGACCCGATCTTCAACCGCGCTTTTTCCCGTTTCGACATGGTGTACATATTCTTATCCACCGGGTCCGGGGGCAGCAGGTTTTTCTTAATACCGTCGAGACCGGCTTTCAGCATAACGGCCAAAGCTAAGTAGGGATTGGCAGAGGGGTCCGGGGAACGCAGCTCGATGCGAGTGCCGATGCCTCTCTTGGCCGGTACGCGCACTAAGGGTGACCGGTTTCGCTCCGACCAACTGATGAAGGTGGGGGCCTCATACCCGGGTACCAACCGTTTATACGAGTTGACCAGGGGGTTGGTAATTGCGGTTATGCCTTTCGCATGCTGCAAAAGACCGGCAATATAATTTAAGGCAATCGTGCTTAGCCGGTATTTCCCCTTTTCATCGTAAAATACGTTCCGGTCTTTGGCAAACAGGCTTTGATGGGTGTGCATGCCGCTGCCGCTTTCCCCGAAAATCGGCTTGGGCATAAAAGTGGCGTGCAGGTCAAAGTGGGTGGCCACCTTCCGCACCACGAAACGGAAAGTAGCTATCCGGTCGGCCGAGGTTAGGGCATCGGCATATTTAAAATCGATTTCATGCTGCCCGGGGGCCACTTCATGATGGGCGGTCTCTACCTCAAATCCGATAGCGCATAATGTGTCCACCATGGCTTGCCTGGCTTCCTCCCCCTTATCGATGGGTGTTAAATCAAAATAACCGCCGGCATCATGCGTATTGGTGGTAATTTCCCCTTTCTCATCCTTTTCGAAGAGGAAAAACTCCGCTTCTAAACCGGCATTCATCATTACCCCCATCTCGTCGGCCTCGGCAATCGCCCGCTTCAATACCCCCCGGGGACACCCTTCGAAAGGCGTGTCGTCGGGATTATAAATGTCACATATTAACCTGGCTTCTTTGCGGCTTTTTTCATTCCAGGGGTAGATGATCAGGGTGCCTGGATCCGGGCACAAAAGCATGTCCGACTCCTCGATACGTGAGAATCCTTCGATGGATGAACCGTCGAAAAGGATTTTGCCTTCCAGGGCCTTCTCAAACTGTGATGGGGGCACTTCAACATTCTTGTTAATGCCCATAATGTCTGTAAATTGCAGCCGTAAGTAATTAACCTTTTCCTCTTGCAAAACCTTTAAAACTTCGTTTTTATTCATATTGCCTCCGCCTATCTTGTACCACATGAATGACTTTGTGTCAATGAAATTCTGCATTAATTGCATATTTTATTTATCAATTAGCATTTATTTAAATATTTGACAACTATTATCAAATTATTTTTACATTATTTGCAATTTATTCCCATCACATGAGAAGCTATTCTGTTTGTTTTTGCGAAAATTCGATCTGAGGGCCCATGCCGCGGCGCTAAGCGTCCTTTTAGTTTATAAACCGGGTTTATAGTGTATATAAACTGTTTATAGTATTTGGGGGCGAAAAAAAACCTATTTCGCAAATCCAACTATTTTTATCTCCTTATGAATGGGCCAAAATGGGTATTATATGAGCATTTGCGGCATTACTACGCAGGTATTTTAAAAAAAAAACAGGATTTTGTTTGACTTTGGAAAATAAATTGCTATAATACGGTGGGTTTTTATGCCCGGCGTGTATATAAGGAGCCCTACCATGGATAAAAGAAAAGATAGGCGAATAAAAAAGCGGTTAATGGCGAAGATCAACGACCATTCGAGCATACTGGTGGACATTTCCAGGAACGGTTTTAAGTTCTCTACCGCCGCGATTCCGAAGAATCGAAATGTGAATATTACATTACAGGTAAACAACCAGACATTCAATCTTAAGGGATATACGCGTTGGATCAGCCAGAAAGTGACGACGCAGCAATTATATGAAATCGGGGTTACGATAGAAGAAGCGTCACAGGAATACTATCAGTTCTTAGACCAATTACTGCCGCAGCAGCCGAAAACTCGCGTTGAGTCTTAGTCTACGCTTCTTATCCAATCCTCAATGTTGAATAAAAAATCCCCGGTAGACCCGACTAACTCGTAAACTTCGGGGGGAACCGGTATATTTCGCGATATGCCGATATAGTAGTAAAGATTAAAAAGGGGCACCAGGGGCAATTCCGTCAGCCATATTTTATGGGCTGCCCTATAAATGTCTTCCCGTTTCTCAATATCCGTCTCCGTTAAACCCTGATCCAACAGGGCATTCATATGGGGGTTATTCAAAGTCGCGTAATTAAAGGCGGCGCCCCCGTAGAAGATATCTTTCATGTCGTAATCGATCTCTACCAAAAAGGCGGATACGGCAATATCGAACCGGGAATTTTTCAGGTAGTGCAAAAACGTGTGGTATTCTAAAAAAAGCGGTTCTAAATGTATATTGTAGGGTTTTAACTCCTTCTTCAGGAAAAGGACGAAATCTTTTCTCAATTTGCTCTCCGAATTGGTTAAAACCTTTAACCGGGTAAGTTCTTTCGGAGGCGCGGTTTTAAAAGCCGCGGCGTCTATCTTGCGGTTCAAGAGCAGAAAGGGCGTTTTGACCTTTTCGCCCCGGCCTGCTAAAAATTTGTCGATGAAGTCGCCGCAGGTTAACACATTATAGAAGAATTTCCGGGTGTCCCGATTGACGGCGCTGCTTTTTAAATTAAAAACAAGATAGGTATAACCGAACTTCGTGTAATTTGAAATTGTAAACTTTTTTTGCCATTTTTCGATATTACGGTAGGCAGCAACAGTTTCCGGCTGAAGTTCACAAATATCGATCTCGTCATTCAACAGTTTCAGGGGGGCTGACCCGGTGTTCTTTATAACCTGGTATTCGATAAAACTGTACAGCGAAGGATTTTCAGCCGGGGTCTTTAGTTCTAAAACAATTCTTTGCGGCTCTTTAATTTCCTTAATTTTATAATATCCGCACCCCGATAAGCGCATATGCCTGAAATCTTCCGGTTTAACATTTTTCAATTCCTGCGCGTTCAATATATGGAAGGTTAAATAATTTTTCCATACGGCCGTTTTTTTATTTAATATCAGGGTACAACCGGTTTTGTCGATCCGCTTAACCTCTTTTATAAACGAGATATTGGCGGCATAGGGATATTTAAAACGCCGGTCTTTTAACAGGTTGATTGTGTGCACCAGGTCATCGGCCGTCATTTCACAGCCGTTGGAAAAAAAGATGTTTTCTTTTAATTCTATAATAATTTCTTTGCCCTTATTTTTCAGGTGACAGCGGCTGACCAGGCCATTCTTCAGGGTCCCCCGGCTGTCATAATAGAATAGGGAATGGAAGATTTTGTTCACCACAGCCTGGGAGGTTTCGTCGGTAACATACACGGGGTTCAGGGAAGCCGGGAAGGTATGAATCCCCACTCTCAAGGTGTTTTTTTCCAGACCTTTGCTGCAGCCCTTAAAAAAGAACGGGATACATATAAAAATAAGAAACAGGAAGACATTTTTTTTCATTTTTTATTTTACAAAAAATTGGTAAAACATTCAAGCTCCACTTCGCTTATCCGGGAATTATTCAAAAAAATAACGGTGAACCGTACCGGCTTTGGATAAAATTCCACCCTTTTAAAAACGCCACAGGTAGGAGGCCTTGAAGAAAAAACTTCTCTTATTCTCAATAAAACGGTTGACATCGATATAACGATCGTCCTGCCATTCCTGCCGGTTGTATAGTGAACCGTATCCGAAATGGATAACCGTACCGGGAATATAGGTAAAAGAAGCCAGGAAATCGGTTAACAGTTCTTTCCAATAACCGTTATACTCGACAATCCCCCGAAAGAATAAGTACTTATTAACCTGGTAAGTTTGTTTCAAACGAAAAATCGAATAATCGAAGATCTTCTGCCGGTCACTTTCCCGGTACAGGCCCGCATAGTTATATGCGATCTCCGATTTCACTTTCTCTGAGGGTTGGAACACCAATTGAGCCTCTATAACATTTTGATAACCCTGCTGCGGGTCCTCTGAATAATAGATCGCTTTGCCGCTGCGGAATATTAGTGATAAAAAGAGTTGTTTGTTGATCCGGCTCCGGAGGATGGAGGTGAAACCGCTGGTCCGAAAACGCTGCTGCAGAAAAATCTCACTGGAATAAGCGTATCGTATCAAAAGAGTCGTAGCTCCCCCGATATGGGGGATAAGGCTCACATGATTGTAGGTTTCCCACAGGCCGCTTTCCTTGTCCCGGCAAACAGACAGGAATAGATCGGAATCAATGCGGCGCAGCCAGCGCCTTTCAGGATAGAACCTGGGCGATAATACCGCTGTAAAGCGTGTAATGCCGGTGCGGGTAATATAACCCATATCAGCCTGAAAAAATTTACCGAGATCATTAAAACCCAGGGTTACACCTAACTTCCGCGTCATGCGTGAGTAACCTAAGGCCACCGCGTGGCCCTCCCGGGTATTGGGCAGTTCCTCGTCATCAAGCTGGCTGATCAGGCTGTAAAAATCAATTGTATCCGATTTTCCGAGTCGAAAACGTCCGTCAGCGCCCATAATTCGGTTATATTGCTCTCCGAATTTTCGATCCGCGTATATACCCCCGATATAGCCATCCTCTTTTGTCGATCTTTTATAGCGAAATACGGAAAAAACGGCCCTCGTGTCATAACCGGGGACCCGGTCTAAGGCATAGAGGGTGGACAGGGAGTCGCGATTGCCAACTTTTCCGCTGAGTTTAACACCCAGGATGGGATCGGCAATGGTGCGGGTATGGAAAATAGAGAGAATCGAGTTCAGCGGCACATTACCGCCCAGGTTAAAATGCTCCCTGCCTTCTAAAAAAAAAGGTCTTTTCTCAGGGAAATAGAGCTGGTAACGAAGGTTGACATCCACCTTGCCCGCGTCCGCTTCGATTTGACTGAAATCCGGGTTAACGGTACCGTCTAAAACCAGGCGGGAGGTCAATCCGTACTTCATGGTCAGGCTCAGACCCTTTTCCGGGCTATCCTTTTCCATCCGGTTCTCTTTCCTGGAATAGGTTTGATGGTAGGTGACGGCTGGAAGTACTTCCAGCAGGACAAACCGTTTTAAGTCAACAAAAACCATGGGATACATTTGATTCAGTAAGGCCATACTCTGTTTGGGGTTAAGGGCCGGGAAGGTGCCCTGTTCCGAGCGGCGACTGATTTTTCGTTTAAAGATAACCCCCATTTTAACCTCTTTCCCATGGTTAAACCGGATGCTTTTTAAGGGCAGCCGCACTTCGACCGTGTATCCCTGTTCATCAACCCGGCCGGCGCTGTACCATACCATATCAAAACCCAGATCCTCATTACCGGTAGTAAAGCGAGTGTCTCCCTGAACGCCTAAAGGATTGATGTAAATCCCGTAAAAAGACTGTTGGTCATTAAAGGAATCTAAATTGATGCACACCCAATCATCGTCGAAAAGGTGGTCACGATTGGTTATGGAAGCCTTGATTTTTTTGGGATCCCGGTCATAACAACGGAAGGCAAAATAGAGATTCTCCCTGTCATAGGCTAAGTATACTTTCGTTTTCTCAGACATCTCTTTGCCGTAATCCGGCTCAAAGGTCTTGAAATCCGTGATAAAGGAACTCTTCTGCCAAACCGGGTCATCCAATTCCCCGTCGATGGTCGGAGGTTCCGTGGTTTTATAGGGTTGCAAAGGCCCTTCGGCTGCCTGGAAAAAAGGGAAAAAAGCACAAATAAACACCAGGAACACAAGGCATTTCATCGATACATTCATAACCAATCCTTCGACCTGTCGGAAACTCCCTGGAGCAAACCCTCGAGAAAAATAAAATTTACCCTTCGGTTGTTTCGCATTATCATAAAAATAACACTAATTTCAAAGTGATGGAATCAAGAAAAACCAAAAATTGCCGGTCACTCCATTGCTATTCTTGCCATTAACCTGACCTAAAAACATAGTTTACCATAAATTCATGCGCAGAATCAATAGTTTTTCGCATAATCTTTTAGTATTAGGAACATCCGATATCGCACTACCCAACGATGTATATATAATTTCGTCTCCATTTGGTGGAAATTCGCGAGAATCATTAAATTTGCAGACTATCGAGAGTTCTGAGTAATGTCAGGAGGAGTGTAGGGGTTCAATGAAAAAAACGGAAAAAACCGGGACAGGTAATTTATTGATTCCTTACGCATTGGGGCGCCGCGTGCTGGGGCTTGACAATTGTACTCTTTGGTATTATACTGATTGGTATAATACCGATCGGCACAACAAGGAGGTGCGCCATGAACCCTTTTAAATATGGCCGGGTCGTTTTCGGCGAGGACTTCTGCCCAAGGCCGGAATTGGAAAAGAACCTGAAAGACTACATCTCTTCCGCTCAAAACGTCCTGTTAGAAGGAGAAAGAAGGACCGGCAAAACATCCCTGGTTTACCAGGCCGTCCGCGGTCTGCCGAAATTCCGCCTCCTTTATATCGATAT
>JAGLQA010000597.1 GCA_023137075.1 Candidatus Aminicenantota bacterium | reverse complement strand
TACCCGGATTCTTTAAACATCTACCTGCTCAGGCGGCCCCATGATCAATGGAAATCCTATTTTGAGCTTTATAATAGAACCACTTATGGGGCTTTTTTCGTGATGGACCTGTTAATCGCCAGTATGAATAAAGATAAAAAAGGATACAAGGTGCTGTCGGAAAATTTGCCCCTATTGACCTATCGTAACGATACCCAGGATAAGGAAGAAAATTTTTATCGCGTAATTTTAAATAGTTATTCAAAAAAGGAGAAATATTTCATTTTTTATTATACCTGGTTCAAGGCATTGTTTGAGAATGTGCTGTACGCGGATTTTATCATGAATATCAACCTGTTATCTAACAACCCGTCCTATCGCGAGAAGGTAACCGGTTTTTTGAAGAACCGGGGCCTGGAGGGCATCACCTTTGAAGACGCGCGGCTCAAAGAATATGCCTCCTATCCCCTGCCGGTTAAAGAATTGACCGGGATTGAGGAAGAGGTCCGGGACATGATTCTCCGCTCCCTGCCCGGGAAACAAATCGATCATTTTTTGCGGAAAATTCCGCAAGAGGACCGGAATTATTTTCGGTTTAATGATGGGGATTTCAAGAAGAAGGACATGGGAAAAGCAAAACCCGGCGGCAATATCAGCGAAGAAACGATCGGGAAATTGCAAGAAATAATTAAAGTGTTTGCGGATGAATATTTTGTCCAGGATGAAAAAAACCGGGCCATGGAGAACCTGCTTAAAGATGAGGATTCACAGGTTATAAAAGAATTGGAATTGAAAGCGAACCTGCTAAATCAGAAAAAACGGGTTATTAATCAGAAAGACCTGTTGGTAGCTGAAAAAGACAAACAATTGGAATTGAAAGATAAATATTTAAATCAGAAGGAACGTGAACTTGAGAAATTGGACCCCCTGTTAACGGAAAAAGAAAAACAAATTCGCAAGCACGAGGAAATGCTCATCCGAAAGAAGCATGTGATCGAGCAGCAAGAATTGCTGCTGACGGATAAAGATAACCAATTAAAATTAAAAGATGAACAAACAGAAAAAAAAGATCAAGAAATCAAGAATCAAGAAAGGTTGCTGGAAATAAAGGAGAAACAAATGAAGCAGCAAGACCAGGTGATAGAGCAAAATAGGCTGGAACTTGAGAAACGTGATCTTTCTTTAGCAAACCGGAATAAGCAGTTGAAGCTGAAAGATCATGAACTGAAACAACATAAAATTCAGTTGTCTAAGGTTAAGCAGCAGCTCGCACTTTCGGAGTTTTATTCCCGCAGAATCTTGAACAGTTATGCCTATCGTGCCGGGAAAACGGTTACCTTCCCCTTACGGAAGGCCAGGAAGCTCCTTTCGAAATCCTTTAACCGGGTATCTAAATCCTACCACCATGCGGTCAAAGAGATTGTGTTTTTTATAAAAAGATATGAGAAAAAAGTGAATCTCTCCGGGGAACTGAATGCCGATTTCGGCAGGCATCGCTGCGGCTGGAGTTACGTGGTTCAGGTATTAAAAGATTTCCACAACCCCAGCGGGATCGTACTGGACACCTTTATCGAGCGCACATTTTTTTGGCACCCCGAGGGAGTTCGGCCTCATTTAGAACCCTGGATCGGTTTCATTCACGTACCACCTAAAATTCCACATTGGTTCCATTACGAACAGGCGAATAAGATGCTTTTCAAAAACGAACTCTGGAAAAAAAGTCTACCCCACTGCCGGGGACTGTACACCTTGTCGAATTACCACCGGAAGAACCTGAAAACTTACCTCGACATTCCTATAAATAATTTGCTTTTTCCGACAGAAATCCCTGAAATAAAATGGAGCTGGGAAAAGTTCACAGCCAACCGGGAGAAAAAGATAGTGCAGGTGGGCTGGTGGCTGCGAAAGCTGCATGCCATCTTTCAATTGCCCCCATCCGGTTACAAAAAGATATTTTTAAGTGTCGAGCACAAAAGTATGCCTGAATTGATGGAAAAGGAGAGAGAGATACTAAAAAAGGAAGGCACCTTTAAGGGCAGCATGTATAACACGGCGGAAACCGTCACCTATCTCCCGGACAAAGTTTATGACAGGTTGTTAAGCGAGAATATCGTTTTTGTTTACCTGTATGATGCCAGCGCGAATAATACCGTTATCGAGTGTATTGTCAGGAATACGCCGCTTTTGGTCAACCCCATCGAACCGGTTAAAGAATATCTTGGCGAAGATTACCCCTTTTACTACAATTCCTATGAAGAAGCGACAAGTAAAGCAGCGGACCTTGGTTTGATCTATAAAACCTATCAATTCCTACGCAATCATCCCATAAAAAAGAAGTTAACTCAAGAGTATTTTTTAGATAGTTTTGCCAATTCCCAGATTTACCGGAGTTTAAAGGTGTAGTATGATGAATTCCTTCTTCAGATTCGGAAAAAACGAAAAAAAGATCGATATAAGCAATGAATTGGGCGGATTTTTCGGCCAGCATCGCAGCGGCTGGTATTATGTGCTGCGGCTCCTGGAAAATCTCCACCGCCCCGGGGGCGTGTTATTCGATTCCTTTATCGAGCGAACCTTCTGCTGGCATCCCGATGGGAAACGCTCACACGCGGCACCCTGGATCGGGTTTATCCATGTACCACCCGGGGTCCCCACCTGGTTCCAGTCGGAACAGTCTAATGATTTTATATTTGGCACGGATGTTTGGAAAAAAAGCCTGCCCTACTGCCGTGGACTCTTTACATTGTCAAATTATCACAAGAAAAGTTTGCAGTCAAAACTCGACCTCCCCTTAGCGAATTTGATTTTTCCCACGGAAACACCCCCTGTAAAATGGGAATGGGGGAAGTTTGAAAAGAACAAAGAAAAAAAAATCGTGCAGGTGGGCTGGTGGCTGCGAAAGCTCCATACAATTTTCCAGTTACCTACACGGAAATACAAGAAAATATTTCTCAGGGTTACCCACGCGGACATCGACGGTTTGCTAAAGACGGAGCGGGAGATTTTACGCAAAGAAG
>JAGLQA010000596.1 GCA_023137075.1 Candidatus Aminicenantota bacterium | reverse complement strand
CAGCACAACCAATAAAATTTTCTTGCCTTCGGTAATCGCTTTGCTTTTTGTTTCTTTTATAGTATCGCTCATGGTAAATAATCCTCCTCACATGGTTATCATTAAACACCCTACTCGAATTTAAAATCACCGCCGTCTTCCTTATGAACGGTGGATTTTACGGACAACAGGTTGTGAGACAGGGTGATATCTTTTAACCTGATACCCGGATCGTCCGTCACCTGGTCCAGGATTTCGTTAAAATAACTCGCCATCTTCCGCACGGCAGCGGGTTTAAACAACTGCGTCGAATAACGCAGCAGCAGCGAAATAGTTCCCTTGGACTCCGTCACTAAGAAATAGAGATCAAACTTAGCAAACTTCGCCTTATATTCATATGGTTCTAAACGAAAGGCGGTAGGCCCGTCATATAATCCCACGGTCAGCGTGTTCATGGTGAACAGGGTGTCAAACAGTGGATTTCGGCTGGAATCCCCCTGCAGGCGCAGCTTCACAATTAGATCATCGAAAGAATAATCCTGGTTCTCGTAAACAGCCAGCAGGTTCTCCTTGACTTCTGCTAAGAATTGCCGGAAGGTCTTTTTCCTTACGGGAAAATTCCGCAGGGGCAGCGTGTTGACAAACATGCCGATTATATTTTTCAGGTCCGGGTGGGACCTGCCTGTGAGCAGTGTCCCCACCACGATATCTTCCCGGTTCGTATAGATGGATAATAGTATATTGTAGGCAGCCAACGTCACCATGAACAATGTGGCGCCCGTTTCTTCGGCAACCTTGTAACATTTGTTACATAAAGGCTTTCCCAATTCTATCTTGATATAATCACCGGCGCCGATATCCCGCACCGCCGGCCGGGGAAAATCCACCGGGATGTCTAAAACCGGGATATGCTCATCCGGGAACATGTCTAACCAGAAATGTTCCTGTTTCGCCATCTCGCCCGACCGGGTCAACCGGCCCTGCCCTTCGCAAAAATCCCGGTATTGTATGCGCAGTGGAGGCAGCTCTTTTCCTATATACAGGGCAGCAAAATCCGCCGCCAATATTTCATGAGATAGTCCGTCGGATATAATATGATGCATATCCACCATCAAGAGATGGCGGTTTTTTTCTATTTTAACCAGTCCGGCCCGGAGCAGCGGCGCCTTTTTTAGATCAAAGGGGCGGATAAAGCGATCGATGCTCAGGGCAATAGTTTCGGGCGAACACAACGACGGGACAACACAAGGTTCGCCCCTATCTATCTCAAAATATTCGATTTTGAATTCGATTTCCGCGGGATTGTGAATTCTCTGAACGGAAGAATCACCCACCGTAAAAAAGGAAGTCCTGAAACTCTCATGCCTGCCGATTAGCTGCCTGAAGGTCTTCCCCAAAATCTCGGAATCGATTTCTCCACTGATAATCACCACATTCGATATGTTGTAAGCGGTGCTCTCCTTTTGCAGCAGCCGGATAACATACATCCTCTTTTGCACCGGTGAGAGCCGGTAGTACTCTTTCTTCTCCACCGCCTCTATGGAAGCGAAGGTTTTTACCGACAATTTTTTAACCACTTTTGCTAATTCCTTTATGGTCGGATTCTTGAACACCTCCACTAAGGGCAGCCTGACAGCAAATTCTTTGTGCAGCCCGGTGGTCAGGTCGGCTGCCTTTAACGAATGGCCGCCGCATTCAAAAAAATCGGAATGGATACCGATTTTGTCTGTCTCGATTCCTAAGACACCGGACCACAGGGCGGCCAATTTTTTCTCAACTTCATCCCGCGGGGCCGAATACTCATCGTTCATGGCTGCCCGGTCAGGTTCCGGCAGCGCCTTATGATCTATCTTCCCGTTCGGGGTAAGGGGCATCCTGTCCAGGGCAACAAAATAGGATGGGATCATGTAAGACGGTAAATCGGCGGATAAGAATTCCCGCAATTCGGCAGGGTCAATTTTCCTACCGGCAATTAGATAGGCACACAGGTACTTATCCTTACTATATTTGTCATCTTCTCTAATCCGGACAACGGCCTCTTTCACACCGGGATGTGCCAGCAGGTGCTTTTCTATTTCCCCGAGTTCGATGCGGAAGCCCCGCAGTTTCACCTGCTGGTCGATGCGGCCTAAAAATTCGATCTCCCCATCGGGCAGCCACCGGGTCAGGTCGCCGGTTTTGTATATAAGTTGAAAGTTGAAAGTTGAAAGTGAATTCGCGGCAAACTTCTCGGCCGTTAATTCCAAGCGGTTCAGGTATCCCCTGGCCAACCCACTGCCGGCGATACCCAATTCACCCGGGACATTCAGGGGACACAGGTGTAAATTTTTGTCTAAGATGAGCAGTTGGAAATTGGCAATGGGTCTGCCGATAGGAACACTGCCTAAGTCCCGGTACCGGGCATAATCGTGCTTTTTGATCTCAAGTACAGCCGACATGATGGTGGCTTCCGTGGGCCCGTACATATTGAAAACCCGGCAGTCCTCATTTACCGAGGTTATACTGCGCTCCAACAGGTCAAAGCTTAACTTTTCCGCGCCTATGCACAGGTACTTCAAGGTTTCGAGTGTTCTGTCCCCGCCTACTATATATTGATACCGGGTGGGCGTAATATGGAGGATCGTGATGCCGTGGAGGTTAATAAAATCGATGCATCTGCCGGGTTCGAGCAGCACATCATCGAGAACCAGGTAAAGGGCGGCGCCGGTGGTCAAGGTGATGAATATCTCCCACACCGACCAGTCAAAATAGTAAGACAGGTTCTGAATCGTGCGCTCCCCCGGGCTTATTCCCAATTCCTCATATCCCCAAAACAGGAGGGGACAAAAATTGGCATGGCTGACGGCTATCCCTTTGGGCCGGCCAGTGGAACCTGAGGTAAAGATTACATAAGCTATCCCGCCGGCCCCGCAAGAATTCTCCTCCTCGGAGGGGTGCCCGAAGGGCGGGGTGGGTTCGGGCACAGAATCCTGTGCCCCTACCCTGCAATCCATTTCATCAATAAAAACCGTCTCAACTCCCGAACTCGCTAATTTTTCAACTTCTTCTTTCAGACTGCCGGTGGTGAGCAATATTTTGACACCGCACTCCTTAAGGATATATCGGTTCCGGGAAAGGGGCGCTTTCGGATTCAGGGGGACGTAACCGCAGCCGGATATTAAAATCCCCAGGATGCCGGTTAACATAAAACGGCCGCGCTCCACCAAAATTCCGATTAGACCGTTTGCTTTCACACCCCGCCGCACCAGGAAAGATGCCAGCCGGCCGGATTCTTCAGCCAACTGCCTGTAGGATAGAAATAGCGTGCCCTCCAGGTTTTCACGGCCGGTATCGACAAGGGCAATCCCATCGGAGGTTAGCCGCACTTGATCCGCGAACAAACGGCAGATGGTTTTATCGGTGGGATATCCCCGGCCGGTTTCATTAAATTCGCAGAGTATCTGCTGTTTCTCTTCCCCGGATAGGATCTCTATTTCGGATAATTTTACCTGCGGATGCTCCGCAACCGCGGATACCACTCTTGCAAAATAACCGCTGAAACGCCGGACAGTCTCTGCTCTAAAACAGGCGGTGCTATACTCAAAGATGAAGTTCAAATCCTCTTTGCCTTCGGCAGCTAAGAGCAGCAGGTCATATTTCGCCGTACCGGTAAAATAATCATAAGGCGCCAACCGCAGCCCGGGTATTTCTATTTCCGCGAATCGTAAATCCAGCAGCGCAAAAACAGTGGAAAAGGTCACGCCGGTTTTCTCTACCAGGTCTTCATAGGGATAGTCCCGGTGAGATAAAGCGGCCAGGGCACGCTGTTTCACCTCGCCCAGGAAGCGATTAAAGCAAATCTCACCTGCCGGAAAATTCCGCAGCGGCAGGGCGTTGACAAACATACCGATAATCGACTCTAAGCCGGGCCGGCCGCGCCCCTCGGTGATGGTTCCGACCACCATATCTTCCTGGCCGCATATTTTGGATAAAAAGACGTTATACACGGCCAACAATACCGTAAACAGGGTGGTGCTCGCATCCGCGGCCCGGGCTTTTAATACCCGGACATTTTCCTTTTTAATGGCAAAGGTGAACCTGCCGCCGGTAAAACAACGAACCGCGGGCTTCGGATAATCATAGGGTAAATGCAATGCCGGTGTTTCCCCCGCTAACTCAGCCAACCAGAACGGTTCCTGTTGCTTCATGATCTCGTGCAAAACACCGCTGTTCTGCCATTCGGAGTAATCGCGGCAGCGCAATCCCAGGTAGGGGAGTTCCTGCCCCGCATAGAGCAGGGAAAATTCTCTCGCGAGTATTTCGACAGAGGCGCCATCGGAGATAATGTGATGCATATCCACTATCAGCAGGTTTGTCTCGTCATCTATCTTTACCAGGCCCACCCTGAACAGAGGGGCAAGTGCAAGATCGAAGGGTTTGATAAACGCCTGTATAAGGTCGGTTATATGCCGCAAGTCCGCAATCTCTCCGGGCACGGCACACCGTGCTCCTACCCTGCTGCCTGTATCAAAATATTCGATTTTGAATTCGATTTCACCGGGCTTATTTATCTTCTGCACCGGTTCTCCATGGATCCGTAAAAAGGAGGTTCGTAAACTTTCATGCCTGTTTATCAATTTTATAAAGAAGTCTTGCAGCCGGTCACGATTTATTCTGCCTGCCGATAAAAACACACCGTTCACGTGATAAGTCGTATTATCGTTATCCAATTGATGAAGCAGAAACTGGCTCTTCTGGGTGGATGAGAGGGCATAGTATTCCTTTTCTTCCACCGCTTTGATCTCCCCAAAAGTTTGTCCCGCAGACCTGTTAACCAGGGCCGCCAATCCTCTAATAGTGGGTATTTTCAACAATTCCACTAAGTCAACCCGGGTATCGAATTTTTTGTGTATCTTACCGGTCAGGCCGATGGCTTTCAGTGAGTGTCCACCAAGCTCGAAGAAAGGATCATCGATTCCGATGCGATGCCGTTCCACACCCAGAACCTCGGACCATATGGTCACTAATTGTTTTTCGATGTCATTTCGCGGCGCGGCGTATTCCTTTCCCGGTATAATCGCCGGCTGCGGGAGGGATCTGCGATCTATTTTGCCGGTGGGAGTCAGGGGAACCTGTTTCAAAAATAAAAAAAAGGCGGGCACCATGTACCCGGGCACTCTTTCCGACAAATAATCCCGCAAAGAGGCGGTATCCGTAAAGCCCGGTTGGTGAGAGACGATATAAGCACAAAGATAGTGGTCACCGGTTTTATCCGGCTGGGCCGTAACCACCGCTTCTTTTACCGACTCATGCCGCAGCAGCAAATTTTCGATCTCTCCCAATTCTATGCAAAAACCCCTGATTTTGACCTGCCGGTCGATACGCCCTAAAAATTCGATATTGCCGTCCGGCTGCCAACAAGCCAGGTCGCCGGTATGATAAATAAGTTGAAAGTTGAAAGTTGAAAGTGAACTCGCGGCAAACTTTTCATTCGTCAACTCAGGACGGTTCAGGTACCCTCTTGCCAACCCGTAACCGGATATACACAATTCTCCCGGCACCCCCACCGGTTGGAACCGGTCATCCTTATCTAAGATATATAGTTTTATGTTGGGCAAGGGCTTACCGATAGGCACACTTCCCCTACCCTGCCATCCCGATAAGGCGTATCGACTGGCGTAAACCGTTCCTTCGGTCGGGCCATAAATGTTCTCTACCTGAATCCCAGTACGCAGCCTGCCGAATTTTTCCACAAATTCTGGCATCAACGCTTCACCGGCGAGGAAGATATATCTTAAAGCGGAAATTCTCTTGATATTTCCGGTCATTACTTCATCCACGAACACATTAAATTGGGAGGGCACAAAATTGATGTGGGTTACACGGTAATGTCCGATGGCGTTTATAATCCTGCCGGGATCTTTTTCTTCACCCTTTTCCAACAGGGCCAACCGGCCTCCACCGATGAACCAGCCGAAAAGTTCGGCAGCAGACACATCAAAAAGATACGATGTCTTCATTAAATATATATCGGAAGCCCGGAAGGGATAACAGCGATCCAACCCGTAGAGCAGGTTCACCACGGCAGAATGTTCGACAAGGACGCCTTTGGGATTACCGGTAGAACCGGAGGTGTATATGACATAGGCCCCGCGGCCGCTATCCTGAGACGCAAAATTTTGCGTCTCTACGGTTCTCCGGATTTGATAAACCAAATCCCTACCCTGAGAATTCCCCTCCTTGGAGGGGTGCCCGAAAGGCGGGGTGGGTTCTATAAAAACCGTGTCAACCGCTAAACTCTTTAACGTCTCAACATCTTCTACTCGACCACCGCCGGTAATCAAAACCCTTGCCGCGCTGTCGGCCAACAGGTAGCTAATCCGGTTAGCCGGGAAGGCCGGATCCATGGGTAAGTATGCCCCTCCCGCTTTTAATATTGCAAAAATAGCGGTTACCATTTCAACAGACCGTTCCAAGCGGAGAGCAGCGATTGCACCGGCTTTAATCCCTCTTGCGGATAAAATTTCCGCCAGGCGGCCGGCTTCTTCGTCTAATTTTCGATAGGTTAATGAGACCTTCTCCGGCAGCGCTTCCCCGTACCGGGCAGGCCGGTACTCCGCCGCCCCGACAAGGGCCGTATGATCCGGTGACTTTTCCGCCCGGTCTTCAAACAATTGATGGATTTCCCTGCCGGTGGGATAACTCGCTTCCGTATTATTAAAATCATACAATATCCGTCTCTTCTCAGCAGCGGAGAGCAGTTCCATAT